>CANFOW010000105.1 GCA_947448865.1 Actinomycetota bacterium | reverse complement strand
GGAATGCGTTGGGACTGGCGCCCAATGTTTTGGGTTATTGCAATCTTGACGATGGTTGTGGGTTCAATTCTGGCCGTGACTCAAACAGACATTAAGCGCATGCTTGCGTATTCCTCAGTTGCTCACACCGGCTTCATCTTGCTTGCTGTTATTTCGACGACACCGCGAGGCCTTGCAAGCGGATTGCTGTACTTGTTTGCATACGGTTTCACTACAGTCGGGTCCTTTGCGATTGTGTCTCTCGTTCGAAATGCTGGCGGCGAAGCGAATCATATTTCGCAGTGGTCGGGTCTGGGCAAGAAGTCACCTGTGGTTGCATCTGTGTTCGGATTGTTCTTGCTCGCACTGGCTGGTATCCCACTAACAAGTGGCTTTACCGCTAAGTTTGCAGTGTTTACTGCGGCAGTAGATGGCGGTGCAACACCACTTGTAATTGTTGCTGTTGTGGCAAGCGCAATCGCGGCATTCTTCTACGCCCGAATTATTGTGCTGATGTTCTTTTCGCCTGTTACTGAGGCAACAGCAGATGTGGTTATGCCAAGCACATTCACAACAGCTGCTGTGGCAATCTGTACGGCAATCACCGTATTGGTGGGTGTTGCACCTCAGCCACTCATTGACGCAGTAACACAAGCAGGTTTATTCGTTCGTTAGAACGAGTAAACCAAGAGAGAGTTGATTGCGCCGTGACCGTGTTATTCCCATCCGAGTTGTCAGAACTTGAATCAGAAATGATGCAAGGTCTGGCTGCTGTGGAAGCACGGTTGCGATCTGAGATTAAGAGCAACTACCAACTTGCAGACGTCACTGCACGACACCTTGTTGAAGCAGGCGGCAAACGATTCCGCCCATTGCTGGTTTTACTGGCTTCCCAATTCGGAGATGCAAACGCTCCTGGGATTGTGCCAGCAGCCGTCGTAGTTGAACTCACTCACTTAGCAACGTTGTACCACGATGATGTTATGGACGAAGCTACCGTTCGTCGTGGCGCGCAGTCTGCAAATAGCCGCTGGGGTAATACGGTTGCGATTTTGAGTGGCGATTTTCTTTTTGCTCGTTCTTCTGCGCTACTGGCTGATCTTGGCCCAGAAGCTGTTCGGGTCCAAGCGGAAACCTTTGAAAGACTTGTTATCGGACAACTTCGTGAGACTGTTGGTCCAGTTGATGGCGAAGATCCTGTGACTCATCACTTAGAGGTACTTGCAGATAAAACCGGTTCACTTATTGCAGCTGCTGCTCGATACGGCGCCATGATGAGTGGCGTTACTGAAGACCTCACCAATCGATTGTCCGAATTTGGTGAAAGCATCGGCATCGCATTTCAGCTCAGTGACGACTTACTTGATATTGAATCAACTGTGTCGGGTAAAGCTCCAGGCACTGACCTACGCGAAGGCATTAAGACACTTCCGGTATTGCTCGCACTGGCAGATCAATCCACTGATAGTCGACTGCGCGAATTACTCAGCAAGCCGCTGACCGATGACTCCGAGCATGCCGAAGCATTACAGGCACTTCGCGCTCATGATGCCATGTCGCAAGCTCGCGCCGTTCTTCAACAATGGACCGATAAAGCGCGATTGCTTCTTGGTGCTTTGCCTGAAATTCCCGCTAAAAGGGCGCTTGTCGTGCTCTGTGACAGCGTAGAAAATCGCAGTATTTAACCCTGCACAAGCCTTTATCCAAGGTTCGTCCAAGGTTTGCTAGCCAGCGTCCAAAAATCCCTTGGATAGCCGATATTCGCTTTTCAATTCTGGATTTATGAGTCACAGTGGTGATATACCAAATTGTGAAAATCGTGAAGAAGGGGTAACTGCGTGAAGCTTTTCAGAGCACTTGCAGCGAGCACGTTATGCGCATCGCTTTTGTCAGTGTCGGCTTCGGTAGCGCTAGCCGATGACGCGAGCGGACCAAATAATCCCATTAATGGTTCGTCACCTACTGATTACCGATCCAATCAGGACTGGAGCCAAGGGCTTGGTTTAGGTAACGCTGGTAACGCTGGTGACCCAATTTCGGGCCGTCGACAACGTGGTGAACACTCAGATACTTCGCCAGCTGCCAGTGCCGCAGACGCAACTTTACGTACTGCGATTATCAATGCTAATGACACATACTCGGCTGTCGTGACAACTGCTAATTCAACTTTTCGCACAAACACAGCAACGGCCTGGAAGACATACCAAGACGCAAAGAATTCAGCGACCGGAAGCGCCACTAAGAAGCGAATTGCACGCGTGATTGCGCGATCTGATTACGATGCGTCGGTTGCAGTTCAGGAAGTGATGCGTGACAGCGCCATTGATGCTGCTTATGCAACATGGGCGAATGATATTGACACCGCGCTAGCGGTTTATGACGCTGCAACGACAACCGGTGATGTATTAGCTGCTCGAACAACACTTCGTAATGCAATCAGGTCAGCAGGAACGGACTTAAATTCTGCACTTACTTCCGCCCGAAATACGTTCACTAATTCTAAAAACCAAGCGCGTGTCGCATTGCTCGTCGTAGCGAACAACAGCAACTCAACAGATGCTGATCTTGTGACTGCTTGGGATACCTACACAAATTCAGTTGAAACTGCGCAAACAGTTGCCCAAAATTCACGACGAACAGCATTTTCTACCTACAAGAATCTTGTGACCACAGCTCGCGCTGCGTATGCGACTGCAACTGGATTGCGTCCATCTGCGCTTCCATACACAAGTAAGTCTCTTGAGAAAGCTCTCAAGATTAAGAAGAGGTAATTACCTCTTGCCTCCCCTGGCAGCAAGCCCGATGGACCGCAACCTATCGGGCTTACTCTTTATTGTGAGCCGAGCCCGATTTACGCTGGTGTACCCAGATTGATGTGCACTTTGGAGCGTGCCGTAGGTTTGCATCATGCCTAAGGTCGAGCGGTCGCAAGTAGCTCGCGGACTTTCTTTCGGGGCTGCCGCGTATGTCGGTTGGGGATTAGCGCCACTCTTTTGGACGACCTTGCATCCTGCAAGTGCACTGGAGATTTTGGCT
>CANFOW010000104.1 GCA_947448865.1 Actinomycetota bacterium | reverse complement strand
TTGTGTTGTCACCAAAGTTAAATGAAACCATCTTGTCGTAGGTGCCGCCTACATATCCGTAAGCCGAAACACCTGTGGCATCGCCCAATGTGTATCCACCATCTTGGGTCTTCACAACATCTTTAAGATCAAAAGCTTTGGCAATTGCGTTTGCGAGTGCCTTGCGATCTACGTTTGCGTCATCCGTTAAATATCCAACAGCACTTCCGGAAGTATCCGAGATACTTGCTTCTGGTGTGAGAAATGCTCGACCGCCAAAATAGCCAGGCATCATCTTGTCTGATGCGCCAGCAATCTGACTACCTGTTCGACCGCCACCCATTCCGTAGTTTGTGTCAGTGCCAGGAGCGCCTAATGCTGGGCCGACGGCTGCAGTCGACATGTCAGTGTTAGATGACGCGCTTGATGCTGCAAGTTGGTATCCCGCACCTGAGCCAATCAGCAACGATGCAACAGCTGCGGCGGCCGCAGGCATGAGCCACGAAGGTCGCTTCTTGTCGACAGTATGGTGATGCAGAGCTGGTGTTTCTACGTTTTCGCGAATTGTTGCCAAGTCATTTGCTGAATGTGCAGGGTCATTGGCTCGAAGCGCTACAAACGCCTCATCTTCAAAGTGGCTATCTTGCATGGCTTTACTCCTCGTGACGCAGCCCGAATGGCTCTGTCATTAGGTGTATGTCATTGGAATCCGAATTCCTTCACACAAATCTCATACTTATGTGAAGGAAGTTTTAGTTTTGTGACATAGATTGAATGTGCCCGCCTATTTGTGGGACATCACATTCGAGGAGCTGCTGTGTCTCGGCACGAAAAGTTTGAAACACTCTTTGCCGATAACGCAGACCTTGTGTATCGCTACATTTCGCGTCGCCATCGTGGCAACAATGTCGAGGACATGACCTCGGATGTATTTACACTTGCGTGGACCAAGCTCGATGAAATCCCGCAAGGGTTTGAACTCGCGTGGCTGTATCGCACTGCGTGGAATGTTTTGGCGAATGCTCACCGCAAGCACATAGATATTCCTACTGACCTAGATATCAGTGGCGTTGAACCAGATGTCGCCGACGATGTTCTGACGAACGACAAACTCATTCATGCCTGGAATGCCGTAGGACAACGCGATCGCGAAGTATTGCGACTCGCTGCGTGGGAAGGGCTCAATGGCCGTGAACTCGCTACCGTTCTGGGCACTAGTGAAGGCGGCGCTTCAGCCGCGCTTTCGCGGGCAAGAACTCATCTGCGTCAAGCATGGGACGCCTACGAAGGTTAGTCCGCGGGTAGATTCGTTCTAGTGGGAATCTAGCCACACAAAAGGAGTGCGCATGCGAGCTCGAGAACTCGGTATTCCCTTTGAGGGAACTCCGGCAACACGCAATGCCATCACGGATGTTCCCGGTGTACTCGTTGGAATGACCACTCTTGTTTCGGGAGATGGCCCACTCATAACGGACGGTGGCCCGGTCCGCACTGGTGTTACGGCGATTCTGCCTGTTGGTCAGGACAATGTTCGTAAAGCCGTTCCTGCTGGTGTGTATTCGCTTAATGGCAACGGCGAAATGACAGGAACTCACTGGATAACTGAAACTGGTGGACTCAGTGGTCCGATCATGATTACAAACACTCATGCAGTCGGTACGGTGCATCGAGGTGTAATCGAATGGACAAAGAAACATCATCCCGAAGCTGCAATTGAATGGTTACTTCCAGTTGTTGCCGAAACATGGGATGGCTACCTCAACGACATCAACGGTGCGCA
This sequence comes from Actinomycetota bacterium, assembly GCA_947448865.1. Taxonomy (GTDB): domain Bacteria; phylum Actinomycetota; class Actinomycetes; order S36-B12; family UBA5976; genus UBA5976. Next base: position 1,267 of record CANFOW010000104.1, on the reverse strand, counting down.
TGTCACGACTGATCACGCAGTGGCGGCCATTGAATCAGCAACCACTGGGGCAGTAGCTGAAGGATCATTCGGTGGCGGCACCGGAATGAATTGTTATGGCTACAAAGGCGGTAACGGAACTTCATCGCGAATTGTGAACTTTGGTGGGCAAGAGTACGTCGTCGGAGTTTTTCTGCAAGCAAACTTCGGGGACCGAGATGAACTGCGCATTGCAGGGATTTCGATGAAAGATCTTGATGTGCCGTTTCCCATGGGCGAGTCAACGTGGATCTCACATGATCGCACTCGAGCAGAACCACCCGGAGCTGGATCTGTAATTGCAATTGTGGCAACAAACGCACCGCTTCTGCCTGATCAATGCCGGGCATTAGCTCGACGGGTACCACTGGGTCTTGCTCGAACGGGTACTGCTGGCGGACATTTCAGTGGCGACATTTTCCTGGCGTTTTCAACTTCGAATGCCGGCGAACTCAGCAGCGGTTTCCCAGAAAGCTCACCACATGATGCAACCATGCGTAATTTGAGTTTCGTTCCATGGAACTATATGGACGCATTCTTCACTGCGGTAGTTCAGTGTGTTGAAGAATCCGTTGTGAACGCCCTTATTTGCAACGACACAATGGTGGGGCGAGATGGCAACACTTCATATGCCTTGCCACATGACCAAGTGATGAATCGAATAAATAAGGGGCTAATCTAACGCCACTATGTCGGTTATTGGCAGTACCGTTAGGAAAAGTCAAATCTTGTGCGCGCCTCTAGGAGTTAGTTCGTGTCTGAAAATTCTTTGCGGGTTGATGTCATTCAACAACCCGGAGCGAGCGTGCCGCGTCGAGTCTCGTACTCACAAATGTCGTTGTATCAGCAATGCGGATTGAAGTTTTACTTTAGTTACCTCGGTGGATGGAAAGAAGCTCCGACAGCAGCACTTGCCTGTGGATCCATCACACATGAAGTTATTGAACATGTGTATCGATTACCCGCCCAGGAGCGAACACTTGACGCCGCAATCGAGCTGATGCGTGACCATGGATCTCGTATGTTTCGTAAGCCGGAATACCAACGATTCGAATCGAATAACAGCGTCAGAGCCCAAATTCGTGAAGCAGTGGAAAATCTGTTTCGAGTTGAGAAACCTGCGGAACTCGTAGTACAGCCGGAACATCTTGAGATGGAACTGAATGTTGACATCAACGGAGTTCATTTTTTTGGAAAAGTAGATCGATTTACCGCCGATGGTGTTAATCGCGTAACGGACTACAAGACC
>CANFOW010000103.1 GCA_947448865.1 Actinomycetota bacterium | reverse complement strand
GTTATTGATCGTGTGGACGTGAACCGAACAGTATGTCGTCCCACGAAGGCGAATCATCGTGCGACAAATTACCTGTGACTGGTACGGGCATTGTTGGTTGTCCAGGTCCTGCCCAGGCAGGTGGTTCTAAGTCATCATCAAAATCGGATACAGCTTCGGCAATCGGTGTGTGATTAACGCTAGGTAGTCCAACAAGTCGTGGCTTGTTCTCAACTGGTGTGCTGCGATCAGCCATAGTTGATTCATCCATGAGCCACTTTGCTTCATCATCAAGTGCTACAACACTTTGACCTAGCGGATCAAAAATCCAGGTTGCAACACCAGCGCCACTTCCACTTGGCCAGGCAACGCTCACATTCCAGCGACCATCGTCGCGGCGGTACGAGTCCCATTCCACAGTCATGGTGTCGATACCGCGTGCAGAAAGTTGTCGATTAGCCATGTCACCAAGAACAACATCGCCCATAGAGCGACGCAAAAAAGTTTCGCGCGCCCGGTTGGCCATGTGATTTCGTTCTGCATACACCGGACCGGCATAACGTTCAATTTTGGTCAGTGCTTCACCTGATTCAGAAGCAATAGATTCAGCGGACTCACCACGACGAATTCGAGACTGAATGTCACGAGGTGAAACGCCTAAAGTATGACCAATTGTTGGAACAGACGGTGAGCTCGTCAGATTGCGCACAAGGTGTTCGTCTATGCCAACAACAAACTCGTTACCGTCTTCATCTGAGAAGATAAGACTGTTGTTGTCGTCGCTACGACCAATGAAAATTAGTTCGGTCACACCTCGTCCTTTCCACCTCCTAGTGTGACGCTAGAGCCTATAAATCTGGGGAAATTGGCACCTCAAGTGTGTCGTGGCGTGATCTGCGCACCACAATGAACTCATGACTTTTGAACTGCTCGACGCAAACGAAGACGCGCATTTAGCAATGTCCCTTGCACAATCAGCAGGTGATTTTTTGGTTGCCCGTCCAGAGCAATTGCGGGTTTCAACAAAATCGACGGCAACAGATGTTGTGACACACATGGATCAAGAATCCGAGCGTTTGATTACCCAAGCTCTTGAGTCGCAACGTCCTCTGGATGGGCTCCTGGGCGAGGAAGGTGCGGCACGAGACAGTCAGTCGGGTCGAACGTGGATTATTGATCCGCTCGATGGAACTGTGAACTATTTATACGGGCTACCTCAATGGGCCGTGTCTATTGGATTGGTAGACGAAGTCGGCGGGTTAGTAGGAGTTGTGTATGCCCCGATATTGGACTGCATGTGGGTTGCACATCGTGGGATGGGCGCCTTTAAGCGACAAGGTGGTTACACGACCAGAATCTCGGTCGGTCAGGAATCTGAGTTAGCTCGTGCTTTGACTGGGACTGGTTTTGGGTATGCGTCGTCCCGTCGAGCTTCTCAAGCCAGGGTCTTGAGTGGCGTATTGCCGCAAGTTCGTGACATTCGACGCTTGGGCAGTTGTGCTATCGATATGTGTGCCGTTGCAGAAGGTCAACTAGATGCATACTTTGAACGCGGTACACATTCCTGGGACCACGCGGGCGGCGCAGTAATTGTTCGTGAGTCTGGGGGGATCGTCAGTGGACTGCATGGACAACGTGAAGGTAACGACATCGTTGTCGCCACAAATCCACAACTGGCACCTGAGCTCGTGGCACTACTTGAATCACTTCAGGCTGATACTGACAACTAGCGACTGCACAGCGTCGCCAGAAATCACGCTCAGTCTTGGCTCACATTTGACTAAAAATCCTCAATGGATACTGCATAATGAGCGCCATGGCAATCTATGCACTTGGCGATAAAGTCCCAAAAATTGACCCCACTGCCTTTGTCCATCCAGAAGCGGTCATTATTGGCGACGTCACGATTGGCGCGCTGTCTTCTGTCTGGCCCAGCGCAGTTCTCCGAGCGGATTCAAATCGCATTGTTGTTGGTGAGCGTACGTCAATCCAAGACGGCGCAATTATTCACTGCACAAGTGAGCTCCCAACACTTATTGGTAGTGACTGCACCGTTGGACATAACGCCCATCTCGAAGGCTGCACCGTCCATGATGGGTCGTTAATTGGATCAGGTTCTCTTGTGCTGCACAAAGTTGTGGTTCATACCGGAGGGCTAGTCGCGGCCGGTGCTGTGTGCATCACAGGCTTGGAAGTTCCAGCGGGCGCTTTAGCGGTTGGAGTACCAGCCAAAATACGCGAGGGTGCTGCAGATCAAGCCACAATCGCGTACTCCCAGCAAACTTATGTCAAAAATGCCCAGTTTTATCCAGCCAACCTGCGACGTTTGGACTAGGTAAATATCTGAATCATGGGGGTGTCGCTTCGGCTCGCTAGGGCATAAAGTACGGTATCCAAGCGTTAGAACAAATAGTAAAGCAAGTCTTGAAACCTATGGTTTCGGGAACAACCGGAAGTAAAGAATTAACAGGAACGGTGAAATCACCCGATGGCAACAGATTACGATGCCCCGCGTAAGACCGACGAGGAACTCAATGAAGAGAGTCTCGAGGAATTAAAGGCGCAGTCGTCTAAGACCACATCAGGCGTGGACATGGACGAGGCTGACTTAAACGAGTCTCTTGAGCTCCCTGGTGCTGATTTGTCTACCGAGTCCATCACCGTCATGGTCATACCCAAACGTGCCGATGAGTTCACCTGTGGAAGCTGCTTCTTGGTAAACCACATCAGCCAGAAAGCAAAAGAAAAGAACGGCAAGCCAATCTGTAAGGACTGTGCTTAGGCCTTTTTATCGTCTTCTAGCATTTTTACGACGAGATATTCTGTGACTGACACGGCAAGTGTTAGTCCGATTGACCACATCACATCCGACATCGGATTGGGCTTTACGACATCAGTCTGGGAATTTGTGCGCTGAGTATTTTTCTTAGATGGAGCCGGTCGTCCAGTTGATTTCTTAAATAGCGATTCGGCAATCTTTGTGACAACCCACGACGCTGCAAGCACAGCTAGGGGAGTCAGCGGATTGCTCCTGTTGCTATTTTGTTGCGTTGCCATGTGATTGGTCTCCTTGAAATGATTTTAAGGCGGTCTCGAGTTGTTGTGGATTGCGAGATGATACGTGCCAATAGGGATGTGGATCGTCTAAGTCGCTGACTTGCACTATGACTGAATCTTTAATCCATGCTCG
>CANFOW010000102.1 GCA_947448865.1 Actinomycetota bacterium | reverse complement strand
TTCGGTAAGTGAATTAGCGATGGCGGTAAACCTGGAATGGGATCGAGTTGAGCGCGCTTTTCCTGAACCTGCGGAATAGATGCAAGAAGTCCCCACGTGTACGGCATTTGAGGTTGGTAGAACAACTCACGCACAGGAGCTTGTTCGACTGCACTGCCTCCGTACATGACCATAACTTCATCAGCAAGATCAGCGACCACACCGAGATCGTGTGTGATCAAAACAATCGCCGTGCCGAATTCCTTTTGAAGGTCGCGAAGCAAATCAAGAATCTGTGCTTGGACTGTCACATCGAGCGCTGTCGTAGGTTCGTCGGCGATGAGCACTTCAGGGTCGTTAATAAGTGCCATTGCAATCATGACGCGTTGGCGCATACCGCCCGAGAGTTGATGTGGGTATTCGTCAAGGCGCTGCTCAACTGACGAAATTCCCACGCGATCAAGCATGGCTCGGGCACGATTACGGGCCTCTTCATCATTGACGTCGTTATGAACCTTGACCGCTTCAATCAACTGATCGCCAATTGTGTAGAAAGGATGAAGCGCACTCAGTGGATCTTGGAAAATCATGGCCATACGACGACCGCGAAGTTTACGCACAACTTCAGGATCGACCCCAACAAGTTCCTGTCCGTCGAACTTAACGCTGCCAGTGATATTGGCATTTAGTCCCTGGATCAAACCCATAACAGCAAGGCTGGACACACTTTTTCCAGAACCAGATTCCCCAACGATGGCTAGCGTCTTGCCGCGGCGCACCGTATAACTGACATCATCAACTGCGTGAACTACGCCATCTTCAGTTGCAAAGTCCACACGCAAGCCTGTGACCTCGAGGATTACATCATTACTCATGTCAGTCTCACTCGAGGGTCAATGGCTGCGTACAGCAAGTCAACAACAATGTTCATCACAATGATGAACGTGGCCGCAACCAAAGTAGTTGCAGTAATTGTTGGTAGGTCATAATCCGTAACGGCGTGAATCGCTAACCGACCCATTCCTGGCAAACTGAAAATAAACTCAGTAATCACAGCGCCACCTAGCAAGCCTGCAAGGTCCAATCCCGCAGACGTCACAATCGGAGTTAATCCAGCGCGTAAAGCGTGCTTGCGGACAACAACTTTTTCTGTGAGGCCCTTAGCACGTGCTGTGCGAATAAAGTCCTCACTCATTGTTTCAAGCATTTGCGAACGCGTCAGACGTGTGTAATACGCGGCATACAAAATTGCTAGCGAAATCCACGGCAGAATCATGGTCTGCAAGAACTGTGGGAAGTTCTCAAATGGAGATGCGTAATCCGGGTACGGCAAGATGTGTGCGCGTACGACCAAGAAAATCAACAAGATCAAGCCGATAAAGAACACTGGAAGTGAGTATCCGATCAATGTGATTCCCATGATTAATCGGTCTTGCCATTTGCCGCGGTGCTTAGCTGCATAGATACCGGAGAGCACTCCGCCAAGCATCCACAAAATGAATGCACCGAGTGCAAGGTAAAGAGTTACTGGAAGTGAAGCCACAATCATGTTGGTGACTTCTTCGCCGTAATGGAATGAATATCCAAGGCATGGAACACTGCATTCAAAAGTTTGACTGCCTGAACCGTAGGTGCGTCCTACAAAGATGCCCTTGACCCATTCGAAGTATTGAATCGGAAGTGGCTTATCAAGGCCCATCTTGATTTTGTTCTGAGCGATTTTTTCTGGGCTGCAGTGGACACCACATGACAGTGCCGCAGGATCAGTGGGCACCGCGTTAAAAAGAATAAAAGTTACAACACTTAGCAACAGCAACATGAAGAACATGAGTGTCAGTCGGCGAATCACATAAGGAACCATATGGGAGTCACTTTCTCTATTGGCTTATGCCGTGTGGAATGTTCATTACTCAGCGTGCGACTTGCGGGCGGGCACATGGCCCGCCCGCAAGTGTTACGCAGTTTCGGTTACTTGCTTACCGACAGGGCGCCGTATGGCCATGAGCCATATGGACCCCAGATGTACGCGCCATTGACCTTTGAGCCAACGAGACGTTGTTCTAGACCGAAGCGAGTAGGAACAGTCAGAGCCAGCTTTGATGCCTCTGTGTTCAGTTCCTGCCAAGCCTTAGCCTGCTCTGCGCGGTCAGCAATGACCTTTGCAGCTGCTACACGTGTGTTGAAGTCAGCATTGTCATAACGTGACAAGTTGAATCCACCTGCTGGTGTGAACAGTTCTGGGATAACGGTTGATGCGTTTAGCCAGTCTGGTCCCCAACCAGCAGCCGACATTGAGCCCTGCTTAGCAGGATCAAGAACGACGCCGTAGTAGCTACCTGGTTCGATGCCATTTGGCTGGACTGTGATACCACAACGAGCAAGTGATTCCTGAATTGAGGCCGCAGCCTTATCAGCAACTTCGCTCTTGCCGTAGTCGAATACCAATGGGTTCGGGAATGATTCGCCTGAATCAGCGATGAGCTGCTTGCCAAGGTCTACGTTGCCTGTTGCAGGCACTGCAGCGCCAAGGAGCGTGTCCCATAGTCCAGTTGGGGCGTAATCCTGACCAATGTTTGGCTTGACAACACCATCAGCGTAATCACCGGCGTATTCGCCACCCGCGATTTTACGAAGAGCTTCGCGGTCAAGACACGCAAGGATTGCCTGGCGGTGCTTAACATTTGGAACCTTCTGGGTGTTGATTGCGTAGTAACGAACGTAAGCATCAAACTCGTTGAAACGACGAGCTTCGTACTTAGAGTCAGAGAATACGACTGACAACTTGGTTGGATCAACGGAGTCTGGCGAAATTGCCTGGGCATCGGTACCAGCATCTGCCATCAAGCGCTCGGTGATAACCGAAGCTGGTTGGGAGAAGATGTATTCGATGCGGTCTGGCAACGCTGAACGCAATGTGTCCGTTGCTGCATCCCACTGGTCATTACGAACAAGAACTAGCTTGTCTTTCTTGACGTAGGACTCAATCTTGTAAGGACCATCAGACTGAACGGCGTCATCGTATGTTTCGCCCTTGTCCATGTCTTTACGCACTGCAGCGAATGACGACAAAGTAGTTGTGTAGTTGAAGTCAGATGCAGCATTCGCAAGGTGGAATGTGATCTTGTTTCCTTCACAACTAACTGCCTTGTCAAAATCAGCTTGTGCTGCGGGGCCAGCCTTGTATGGACCAGGGTAAGACGAGGA
>CANFOW010000101.1 GCA_947448865.1 Actinomycetota bacterium | reverse complement strand
GTCATTGAGATCTTCGGATTGGTGAAGATTGACCCAAGTACGAACAAGACTCCAGCTTCGGAATTCGGATATGTCGGGCACTACGCCGACGGTTTAGCAGGAGCGCCGGCTCGCGTCATTGACTTGCTGAGCTACTTCACGATTTGGTCGCAAATTGTCGTAGGTATCGTGATGACGATGTTGTGGCTTAAGCCAAACCGCGACGAACCATGGCTGCGTTGGCTTCGCCTGTCATCCATCATGATGATCATCGTGACTGGCGTGGTTTACAACCTGCTTCTTGGCCCGAACTTTCCACCAGTTGGTTTGAACAAAATTTCTAGCGCTATCGAACACACCATTACGCCAATCATCACCGTGGTCGTGTTCTTCATTTGGGGACCTCGCAGTTGGTTCAGTCCGAAAAACATTATGAAGGCGTTGCTCATCCCAATCGCATACGTAATTTACACACTTATCCGCGGCGCAATCGTTGGGCTTTATCCGTACGGCTTCTTTGACGTTGTGACAAACGGCTATGTGTCAGTACTTGTATTCGTCGGTGGTATTTTGGTAGCAGCAATCGTTGTCAAGTTAATGTTGTGGGCGTATGACGAGACTCACGTGCGCAAATTCACGCGAGACAGAAGCTCAAACGAACTGATCTAGCTAGTTCGCGTTCGCACCAGGCCCTTTAAAGCCTTCTGGGTAAGGCTCGAAAGTTGGTGTCCGACCCACGTTGCATAATGGCGACATGAGTGAATTCAACTTCGACATCAGTCGTGGCAATCGACGTGGCGACTAATGGGCAATTTTCTGGTGTTTCTTTGGGTTGTGTTTCTGATAATTCTGGCGAAATTTGTTGATTAACGTTCAGTTGTCCAGAATTGTCGGATGTTCGGGTTAGGTTGGTGACATGAGCGACAGCAATCCAACACCAGATCCAACTGCGTCGGGCGAACATCCTGGCACTCACGCTTCTGAGACTCCGCCGCCTGTTGATGCATGGGGAAGTGCAGGTGTTGATGGTGGGCCAGCAACGTGGCAACCGCAATCCACCCTTCCACCAGTAGCCCCACCTATTTATGTGGCTCCACAGGGTCAAGTGCCACCAGGCTATGTTGCTGTTACGCCGTTGAATCCCAATGCCAGCGACAAATTGATTGTGCCTGCATTGCTCTTGGCTTTTTTCATTGGTGCACTCGGCGCGCATCGATTTTATGTTGGAAAAATAGGCACGGCGATTTTCCAACTCGTGTTGACCTGCACCATTGTTGGCCTGTTTATCTCAGGGCCATGGGTGCTCATCGATATGATCATGCTGGTTGTCGGTGTGTTCAGAGATAAAGCTGGGCGCCCACTTATTCGTTGGGTCTAAACGAATAGGTCCACCGCGAGAACCAAGAAGTAACTTCCTAGATTCGCGCAGTGGACCGTAATCTGTGTGGCTTACTTAATTCGCGTAAGCAGCAATCCCAGTTAGAGCCTGACCAACCACAAGCGTGTGAATTTCGTTTGTGCCTTCGTAGGTGTACACACTTTCGAGATTGTTCATGTGACGAATGATTGGGTATTCAAGTGTGATACCTGATCCGCCGAGCATTGAACGTGACTCGCGTGCTACTTCAAGAGCCATGCGAGCGTTGTTCTTCTTGCCCAAGCTGACTTGCTCGGGACGCAGCAGGTGCTGATCCTTGAGCTTGCCTAAGTGCGCCGCCAGCAATGCACCGTTGCCAGTTGCAATCGCCATGTCGGCAAGTTTCTGCTGTGATAACTGGAAGCCAGCAATCGGGCGATCAAACTGCTTACGAGCAAGCGTGTAATCAATTGCGGTTTCTAGACAATCGCGGGCAGCGCCTACAACACCCCAGATGATGCCAAAGCGTGCTTCACTCAAGCACGACAATGGACCACGAAGAGTTTGCACACCAGGCAGCACAGCGCTTGCGGGTAGTCGCACGTTGTCAAAAACCAACTCGCTCGTGACGGATGCACGAAGCGACATCTTGTGCTTAACAAGGTTTGCCTTGAAGCCAGGAGTGTCTGTCGGAACAACGAAACCTTCGATGCCGTTTGGCGTGTGTGCCCACACAATTGCGACATCAGCGATGCTGCCGTTAGTGATCCACATTTTGGAGCCGTTCAAAATCCAGTCATCGCCATCTTTCTTGGCGTTGGTGCGCATTTCACTTGGGTTTGAACCAGCATCTGATTCAGTCAGACCAAAGCATCCGATTGCTTGACCAGCGGCCATGCGAGGAAGCCATTCTTGCTTTTGCTCTTCCGAGCCCCATTTCCAAATCGCAAACATTGCAAGTGAACCCTGCACAGACACGAGTGAACGAATGCCCGAGTCACCGGCTTCGAGTTCAAGACATGCAAGACCGTATGACGTCGCATCAGTTCCGGCGCAGCCGTAACCTTCGAGGTGCATTCCGAGCATGCCCATCGCACCAATTTCTTGGGCGAGTTCGCGGGCCGGCAATTCGCCGTCTTCGAACCACTGGCTCACATTGGGCTTGATGCGCTTATCTACGTACGAGCGCACGGCATCGCGAATGGCGAGCTGTTCCTCGGTGAACAAGGAATCAAATGCGTAGAGATCAAATGGATGCTGAGGCTTTGCCATTTCGCTTCTTTCTATCCCACATGTAGCGGGAGACATTGACGTAACAGTTAAGGCTAACGAAGGAGAGGATAAGTAGTTCGGCTATTGAGTGTGTAAAGACCATTGCTTTTCCTCACATTTTCGTGCGTCTAGGATTGGATCCAATCTTACGCAGATTGGATCCAATTTGTCTAGCACCTTGAAAATCAGGCGTTTCTAGCCAAGAGTGACAGCAAACCAGCGGTTTTCGTTGTCCGAAAAGGCAAAGGATGCAACGCCGGAATGCTGGCTGATGTCAGTCGCCTGCACACCTGCGGCCAGCAGGCGTTCACGAGTATTCGCAAGATCAGCCACATGGAATGCGATTGATGGAGTCGCGAGGTCCAGACCACTGGGGTTGTCCTGCATCAGTGCCAAAGGCACGAGCTCGAAGGCAAACGGTTGATCAGCGAAACCAACCTGGACAATTGCAAAGTCGCCGGCATGTTTGCGACCTTTTTCCACCATGCCAACTTTGTCAGTCCAAAAACTGAAACATGCTTCAGCATCATTTACATACAGCACTACATAGCCAACTCGCATGACTCACTCCAATGTTCGAT
>CANFOW010000100.1 GCA_947448865.1 Actinomycetota bacterium | reverse complement strand
GGCACCTTGGATGGCCAAGTCGTGGCGTTCTTCGTGATGGTGGTAGCTGCCGCTGAAGTAGTTGTCGGTCTAGCCATCATCGTGACTATTTTCCGTACCCGTCGCTCGGCTTCTATCGACGAAGCCAGTCTGTTGAAGTACTAGAGGGAATATGACTGCCGTACTCATTGGCTTGCCGTTACTCGGAGCCACGTTGCTCCTGCTCGGTGGACGACGCACGAATTCATGGGGCCACCTATTTGCTGTTGCTATGTCAGCAGGTTCTTTTGTTGTCGCGGTAGCGACTGCAATTTCAATGGCAGGCCGACCAGCAGAAGAACGCGCAGTAGAGCAACACTTATTTGACTGGATCAACGTTGGTTCATTCCAGGTTCCGTTTGCACTCCACATCGACCAACTGTCTATGGTGTTCGTACTTCTCATCACTGGCGTTGGAACACTCATTCATATTTATTCCATTGGGTACATGGAGCACGATGCGAATCGTCGCAAGTTTTTTGCGTACTTGAATCTTTTTATCGCAGCAATGTTGTTGCTAGTTCTCGCCAACAATTACTTCTTGCTTTATGTCGGTTGGGAAGGCGTTGGCTTAGCGTCGTACCTTCTTATTTCGTTCTGGCAATACAAACCCACTGCGGCGGTTGCTGGTAAGAAAGCATTCGTTGTTAACCGAGTCGGCGATGTTGGTTTGTCACTTGCTGTGATGTTGATGTTTACAACATTCGGAACCGTTACTTTTGATGGAGTTGCAGCCTCTGCCGGCAAAGCATCGAGTTCAACAATTACCTGGATTGGTTTGGCGTTGTTGCTTGCGGCTTGCGGAAAGAGTGCACAGTTCCCATTGCAGTCTTGGTTGCTCGACGCCATGGAAGGCCCAACTCCAGTTTCTGCTCTGATTCACGCCGCGACGATGGTGACCGCCGGCGTTTATCTCATTACTCGTGCTCACGCAATCTTCGACTTGTCTTCGACAGCTCGTACCGCAGTCGTGGTTATAGGCGCAATCACGTTGTTACTTGGTGCATTCATCGGAACAGCGAAAGACGATATTAAGAAGGGTCTGGCTGGCTCAACAATGAGTCAGATTGGCTACATGATTCTTGCTGCAGGACTTGGTCCTGTGGGATATGTGTTCGCAATTTTCCATCTGCTGACGCACGGCATGTTTAAGGCTGGCCTGTTCCTTGGAGCTGGCTCAGTAATGCATGGCGTCCACGATGACGTCAACATGAGACATTACGGTGCGCTTCGTAATGCAATGAAAGTTACCTATGTGACTTTCGGTCTTGGCTTTTTAGCAATTATCGGAATCCCGCCGTTCGCAGGATTCTGGTCCAAGGATGAAATTATTCATGCGGCTTTTGGTCAGAACGCAGTCGTTGGAATGGCAACTCTCATTGGTGCAGGCGTGACAGCGTTTTACATGACTCGCATGATGGCAATGACATTTTTTGGCGAAGCACGTTGGCAGGACGATGTTCATCCGCATGAATCACCACGTGTGATGACTGTGCCGATGGTGATTCTTGCAATCGGTTCGGTATTTGGTGGACTTGCGCTTAAATTCCTCGGCAACATTGATTCCTGGCTAGAGCCAGTAGTCGGTCATGCTGATCCAACAACAGACGTGTCTAACTCTGTTCTGATTCCAGTCACTCTGACTGTGGTGCTCCTAGGTGCCGGCTATGGCTGGATGAAGTACGGTCGTCGCCCTGTTCCCGTTGTTGCTCCTACCAATGTCAGCCTGCTGACTCGCGCGGCGCGAGCTGACGCATACGGCGATTCATTGAATGAAGCAATCTTCATGCGACCAGGTCAATACCTCACTCGCATGTTGGTGTGGTTCGACGGCAAAGCAGTCGATGGCTCAATTTCAGGTATCGGCGCTCTTGTAGCTGGACTTTCTGGTCAAGGTCGCAAACTTCAAAACGGTTTCGTTCGTAGCTATGCCGCAACCATGTTGGGCGGCGCAGTTTTGATTGCACTGATTCTTCTACTAGTGAGGCTCTAATCATGTTGTTAACCACACTGATGGTGATGCCACTGATAGGTGCAGTGGTTATCGCGGCCCTGCCTAAGGCACAAGAGACTTTAGCTAAGCAAGTCGCGTTGGTTGTTTCTTTAGCGACCGCAATGTTTGCTATTTACTTAACACTCGGCCTTGATAACAGCAATGGCGGACTTCAATACGCGGAAAAGCACGATTGGATTCCATCGTTTGGAATTTCATGGAGCCTAGGCGTTGACGGAATCTCCGCAGTTCTTATCGCAATGGCGACGATTCTTGTTCCTCTTGTGATCGTCGCCGGCTGGTGGGATGCCGAAACCTCGAATCGTGGTTCTGTTAAGGAATTCTTCGCGCTGATCATGGCACTTGAAGTGTTCATGATTGGTGTCTTTGCAGCAACAGACTTGTTTTTGTTCTATGTCTTCTTCGAAGCAATGCTGATTCCTGTGTACTTTTTGATTGGTCGCTTTGGTGGACCACAACGCGCATACGCAGCCATGAAGTTTTTGCTGTATTCACTTGTCGGCGGCTTGTTCATGCTGGCGTCGTTGATTGGTTTGTACGTCGTATCAGGTCGCGTGTTAGGTCAAGGCACTTTTGACTACACAGCACTAACGGCGCTTCACATGGATCCAGCAACACAAAAGATGTTGTTCCTCGGTTTCTTCTTCGCATTCGCAGTGAAGGCGCCAATGGTTCCGTTTCACACGTGGCTCCCAGATGCCGCAAGCGAAGCGACTCCTGGAACCGCAACACTTCTTGTCGGCGTTCTCGACAAGGTAGGAACTTTCGGAATGATTCGTTACCTGCTTCCGATATTCCCGGATGCAAGCCACTACTTCGCACCGTTCATTATTGGACTTGCAGTTGTCAGCATTTTCTACGGCGCACTTCTTGCAATCGGACAAACTGACATGATGCGTCTTGTTGCATTTTCCTCTGTGTCGCACTTTGGATTTATCGTGCTTGGTATTTTCGTGATGACATCCCAAGGTCTTGTCGGATCATCGTTCTACATGGTCAACCACGGTTTCTCAACGGGAGCGATGTTCCTTGTTGTTGGATTCCTCACGGCTCGTCGTGGATCGAAAAAGATTGCTGACTTTGGTGGTGTGACCAAGGTTGCTCCGTTACTAGCTGGCGTGTTCCTTATCTCCGGACTCTCGTCACTTGCACTTCCGGGTATGTCTTC
>CANFOW010000099.1 GCA_947448865.1 Actinomycetota bacterium | reverse complement strand
GTACACCGCGTAGGACTTGAACCTACAACCCGCTGATTAAGAGTCAGCTGCTCTGCCAATTGAGCTAGCGGTGCTTGGTACCCGTAAAGATTAGCAGGTTACTGGGCACGGGTGAAATTGGGTGCCGTGCGGATTCGCTAGGCTAATCGCATGCCCATCATTGCCGCTGGGGCGGCTGTTGATGATGTCGCCCTACGTACAGATATCCGTATGCTCGGCGAATTGCTGGGCGAAACACTTACTCGTCACCACGGGCAGGAACTGCTTGATTTAGTCGAGAAAGTCCGTGCTGCTACTCGCACATCCGATGCTCAGGTAGCCGACGAACTGGCACATCTTGATCTCGAAACGTCGATTGCGCTCGCTCGTGCATTCTCCACATACTTCAACTTGGCGAACATTGCTGAGCAGGTTCATCGTGGACGGGCACTCGCGCAAGAGCGTCGAACTACCGGCGGCATTTTGCATCAGAGTGCATTGCGTATCAAGGAAGCCGGACTTCCTCGGGAACACATCCAGGATGTGGTCAACCACCTCAAAGTACGTCCAGTATTTACTGCGCACCCAACTGAAGCAGCACGCCGAAGCGTGTTGATCAAACTTCGTCGCATTGCGGACTTCCTGTATTCACCAGTGCATCCGCGGTTACGTGAACGTCTCGCAGAAGTCGTAGATCTTTTGTGGCAAACGGACGAACTTCGTCTTGAGCGACCCGAAGTTCTCGATGAATTGCGTAACGCGCTTTACTACCTCGATGAAATCGCACGCGGACCTCTGGGTCACGTGCTCGAAGATCTCGAAAGTGCATTACGTGAACTCGATGTGACGGTTCCGCTTGATGCGCGACCACTGGCGATGGGTAACTGGATTGGTGGCGACCGCGATGGAAATCCTTTCGTGACACCTGCAGTCACTCGCGACGTCTTTGATTTGCAACGCACACATGCCATCTCGGATTTGTTGCCGCTAATGAGTCGTGCCATTGATGACTTATCAATCAGTACTCGCATTGTTGATGGTGACGATGACATCAGCGCCACAGTGCAAGATGCCGCATCGCGAGTCGCTGGACTTGAACCGCGCTTTATTCGAGTTAATGCGCAAGAACCTTGGCGTCTTGCGCTGACTATTGTGCGGCAAAAACTGATTAACACACGCGAACGACTTGAAAATAACACCGCGCATGTTGACGGAAGTGACTACACGACAACTCAAGAATTCCTTACTGAACTAATTACAATCCGTGAGTCTCTCGTTGATGTTGGCGAGGAACAAATTGCAGCACGGGTTCTGGATCGAACAATTCAGGCAGCATCTGCAGTTGGGCTTCACCTTGCCGGGTTAGATGTGCGCGAGCATTCGGAAAAGTACCAAGCATTAATGGCACGACTCATTGCACGTGTTGATGACAGTGTGCAATACGAAACGTTCACGCCAGCACAGCGTTTGGAATTCTTGCGAGCTGAACTCGAATCCCGTCGACCTCTCACAAATAGTACGGTCCAATTAAGTGCGGAAGACTTGCACGTTTTCGGTGCTTACACTGCGATTCGCAACGCACAAGACGCCTATGGCACAACTGTGTGTGAAACCGCAATTGTGTCGATGACGCGTGGCGCTGATGATTTACTTGCCGCAGTTGTTATCGGTCGCGAAGCTGGCTTAGTCGATCTCACGCGCGACATTGCTCGAGTTGATTTTGTTCCATTGCTCGAGACGGTCGACGAACTGCGAGCGGCCGACGTCATTCTTGATCAATTGCTGACTACACCGGCGTATCGCACAATCGTGACTTTGCGTGGCGATGTGCAGGAAGTCATGCTCGGGTATTCCGACTCAAATAAAGACGCTGGTATTTTGACATCGCAGTGGGAAATTCACCTTGCCCAGCGACGTCTTCGCGACGTGGCACACAAACATGGTGTGCGATTGCGGTTATTTCATGGTCGTGGCGGAACAGTGGGACGTGGCGGCGGTCCTACGTATGAGGCAATCATGGCCCAGCCGTACGGAGTGCTCACTGGTGAAATCAAACTGACTGAACAAGGTGAAGTGATTTCTGAAAAGTATCTGTTGCCTCCACTTGCTCGGGAAAACTTGGCATCGACACTAGCTGCTGCTTTGGAAGCATCGTTATTGCACAGCACCCAACTCGTGCCTGCCGAAAAGCTGCGCGAGTGGGACACGATTATGTCGCTTGCTTCCGAGTCTGCGTTAGGTGCATATCGCGGACTGGTACAACATCCTGATTTACCTGCATACTTTGCCGCATCAACTCCTGTGGGTGAACTTGCTGATGTTCACATGGGTTCGCGTCCGGCACGCCGACCTGATACCTCATCAGGCATCAGTGGCTTACGTGCAATTCCCTGGGTCTTTGGTTGGACTCAGTCGCGCCAAATTGTGCCGGGTTGGTTTGGCGTAGGCAGTGGGCTGAAAGCAGCACGTGAAGCAGGCCATGAAGCCGACCTTCGAGACATGTTGCACACATGGACTTTCTTTTCCAATTTCGTATCTAACGTCAAAATGACACTGGCGAAAACTGATCTTGATGTTGCCCGTCAATATGTTGAATCGTTGGTTCCGCCTGAACTCCAGCACATGTTCGATGTGGTCATTGCAGAGTTTGAATTAACAAAGACTGAAATCCTCAACCTCACAGGCGAATCAGCCGAGTTAGAAAACAATCCGACTCTGGCACGAACACTTGCTATTCGTGACACATATTTATTGCCGCTGCATCATTTGCAAATGAGTTTCCTTCAGCGAGTTCGTGCTGTGCGTGCAAGTGGGCAAGAACTCGACCCCACTTTGTTGCGAGCCTTAAGCATCACCGTAAATGGTATTGCTACCGGCCTGCGCAACACAGGCTGACCCGAGTGTTCCCTCGTGTCCACTTAACGCGGTGCACAATATTCACTTAACACCATTCGCAATATTCATTTAACGCGGTTCACAGAGTGTGTCAGTAGATTAAACGTACTCACCGGCACGAAGTAGGGACGTCGTTATGACTTACGCTTCCAGCTCAGCTTTGAAAACCGCCGATTGAACCAGCGACCAAAAGCAACGAGCAAGCTCAACAAAATAATCCAAGGAATCGCGCTACCAACAAAGATGATGACTGATTCAAATCCCTGAAGGAAGTTGCGGACGGCTTGGCGGAACGTGTCCCCAAACCCGCGCAGACCGCTGGTAACAGAAGACTGGTCGCTCACAAGGCTGATACTCAAGG
>CANFOW010000098.1 GCA_947448865.1 Actinomycetota bacterium | reverse complement strand
TTGCAAAACCATGCGAACCGCAGACTCGGGATTTGCGGTTGCGAATTGCCAGCCGTGCTTTAAGCCAACGACGAGGTGCGCTAAATCCTCCCGAAACTTTGCTGACTTCAATCGGTTCGCATCTACATACAAGCCGTCTTGCACAAGTGCTACACCAACATCGGCAGGATCAACGATAAATACATCTAGTCCCGCACTTAATGCTCGCGGGTATTCGTTAAATGTGCTTCCAAAAATACAATCAGCATCATCATTAACCAGACTTTCAATGTCTGGCATTGATTTTACAAAAGTTGGCTGCGAACCATTCGGAAACTTTGCCGCAAGTATTTCCTGAATATAGGCGCGTTGTTCTGGATTGCGAATTCCAATAGTCGCCTTACTCAAATCCCAGTCTGATTCACGTCGTGCGCTGACGCTACACAACAACACATCGTCATTGCCCTGAAACAATTGAGCAACGTTGACAAACTGAATTCCATACGCAGTAGCTTGTTGCGCCTCAACAAGAGAGGCAACGGCCACGTCCGCGCTGCCGTCAGCAATTGACTGAAGAGAGTTTTGAGTCGGGCTGCCTTCAAGAATGTGTACGTTTACACCTTGCTGAGCAAAGTAGCCCTTTTGTTCGGCTGCATAAAAACCAGCAAACTGTGCCTGGTGATACCACTTCAATCGCACATTAATGAAGTTGCGATCGATTGATTGAGCTTGGGCAAGTGTTGCCACGGTGACAACTGCTGTCACACCCACCAGTGCGGCGCACATGGCTCTCAGTGTGGCTCTGCCCACGACCCGTCCCCATTCTCACGAGTGGCGATGGCCTCGTCCACTGCAGATGTCAGGTCAGTTTATCCAGATTGGGCCATGTTTTTTCAATACCAGATCACTCACATTGTGCCCACACTGTTAAGCGAAAGCCTTGCGGTCTATAGCAATTTCCTAATTGCGCGCAGCTCGAAGCCATTCGTCTTTGCCACCGACAATTCTGCGTGGGTTAAACATCGCAACATCAAGAACCGGGTCTGATAGGCCAGCCATCATGCGAGAAAGCATCTTGGCCAGAGCCGGCCCCTGCATAGTTCCATGTCCATCAAAACCAGCAAGGACCCACAGTCCAGGCTCAATTTCGCCAACGTATGCGTGACCATCTCCACCGGTTGCATCAAAGGCTGCACTCGTTGTTGTTCGGATACCAACTTCAGAAAATACTGGTGCACGGACAGCGGCAAGTGTTGCAAATTCCTCCATAACACGGTGCGCACCTTCGGGTCCAAATCGCGGATCGGAAACAGTCACACAAGCTCCCACACCATCGCGTTCAATAATCAATCCGGAATCTAGGTCAATAGTGAGCGGCATACCTTGCCCAGTTGCAACCTCGGTCGTATACCCGCAGTGCAGCCACAACGGCGTGATGTCGAGTTCAACTCCAAACGGGCGAACAAGGTGCGGAGTCGCAAGTCCTGCTGCTATGACAACACGTTGCGCAACATAGTTTTCAGTTGCGGACACATGCCAACCATCCGAGTGTTTCTCAATGTGGGTTACTCGAGTGTGTTCCTTGATCTCGACACCAAGTCCGCGTGCTGCGCGAGCAATTCCATACAGACCATCCGTTGGATTGAATCGACCATCATGAGGCGTGTAACTTCCACCGAGTAACCCAACAGGCGAAATCCACGGCGCAACATCACGAAGTTGATCGGCTCCAAGGACTTCCACATCCGGTGCACCGTTGCGCTTTTGTACATCAGCAGCGGCATGAAGATTGTTCAACACTTCTTCGCGCCCTGTCACCAATAAATATCCGTCTTCGTAAAACGGACACGGGTAATCAAAATCTTTTTCAAAGTTGCGCCAAAACTCAAGTCCACGCAACGCAAGTTCAATCTCGGGAGCAGTACTGAATTGTTGTCGCACGCCACCAAGTGACCCTTGTGTGCAACCGCTGGCAAGTTCGTTGCCTTCAAGCACGAGTATTGATGTCTCGCCAGCTTCGGCCAGATAATAAGCAATTCCGATGCCAGCAATACCGCCACCGATAATGACAGTGCCGACTTGGCGTGAACCAGTAGTCAAGGTCGCTCCACTGCACTAAACGGTAGGCACAGAAAGTTTGGACAACACCCGAGCGTTGAACTCATCCATTGTGCAGGTGGGTTCTCCCGCCTTAGCTAAATCGTATGTGGCAGGACCTTCTGCAATTGTCGCGAGTAATGCTTCGCGCACTGTGTCTGCCACATTAAGAGCAGCTAAATCTGGACACCAGTTCAACAACTCGATGAGTGCCAACCACGACCCGGTCGGATTAGAACGACGACTGCCTGTGCGGTGCGGCGACGATCCATGCGCAGGCTCAAACAGTGCGGTTACTCCATTGCCGAATTTACGGTCTGGATTAATCGTGGCGGAACCACACAAAGCAGGTGATCCCGCACGAGCACACAACACATCGCTCAAAATGTCACCGAACAACCCTTCGGTAGCAACTACTCGCGGAAGTTGCTCATACTTCACAAGTTCGTAGGCTGCTCGGTCTACATTGACGTTGTCGTATGTCACACCGCGTTCGGCAAACACAACAGCGGCAAGTTTGCGCCACATTCGCGAAGTCGCATACACACTTGCCTTATCAACGCTCATTGTGCGGGCACCGTCATGCGAATAGTCCGCCGCGATGTGCAGCACTTCGCGCACCTTTTCTGGTTCGAGTTTCACAGTATCGATGGCTGCAATCACGCCATCGCTTTCTTGGCGACTCGATGGGTCACCGTATGCCCCACCGATAATGTTGCGCACCACAATGACGTCTTCGTGCGGAGCAAGGAGCACGTTGCGAACGCTGACACGTAAATCAAAAATGTGTCGCAGCTTGATGAGGCCAGATTCGGGATTTGGACAATCTTTCGGATCCACACCTGGATGAGTTCCAACTGCTCCAGACAAAACCACATCGGCTTGGTGGCACGCATCGATAGTTTCCTGAGGAAGCACATCACCGGTTTGTTGCCAACCCGTAGTTCCATACGGCCATGGGCCAGTAATTGTAATCGGTGCGCCTTGTAATTCGAGGTGTCGCAAGTATGCAACGGGACCATCAAGAATCTCACTACCAATTCCATCGCCCGGAAGTAACGCAATTGTTGTCATAGTAAAAGTCCTCGTGAGTTCGTGGTGACAATAGCGCGAGCCTGCGCCTCACCGAGATGAAGTTCCAGTGTGCGCAGCCACTGTGGCGTTATGTCGACTGGTTTCGGGTG
>CANFOW010000097.1 GCA_947448865.1 Actinomycetota bacterium | reverse complement strand
CGTATGTTCGCGGGACTTCGTGGTGAAGAACAACTCACTGCAGAGTTCGCTGCAGAATCAAAAGGTTTGTTTAGCAAAATCAAAGACGCGTTCACGGGCTGATGAGCGCCCCAGTCTTTCTCGTTCCTGAACAATCGCTCACGACGGGAGTTGTGCGTGTTTCAGGTGAAGAAGGCCGTCACGCCGCAACCGTAAAACGACTACGAGAAGGTGAAGTTGTTGACTTATGCGATGGCGTTGGTGCACGAGCCACAGGCACAGTTGTTGCAACTGGAAAAGACTGGATTGACGTCACAGTGTCCACGGTTGTCGTTGAGCCTGAACCTGTAGTCACGTTTGTTGCGATTCAGGCAATTGCGAAAGGCGACCGCGCAGACCTCGCACTTGAGTTGCTCACCGAAGTGGGTGTGAGTCGCATCGTCCCATGGCAAGCTGCACACAGCATCGCAAAATGGGATAGCGATAAAAGCGCCACGAAATGGAATCGTGTAGCCCGCGAAGCGTCTAAACAATCTCGTCGATCACGCGTTCCGCTTGTCAGCGATGTGGCAAGCACGAACGCAGTGTGCGACATGATTGGCGCTGCGCCTGTGACCATCGTGCTTCACGAATCAGCCGAAACCACGTTGACGTCCGTTGACCTGCCAACCAGCGGGGAAGTGCTGATTGTGATCGGACCCGAAGGCGGAATATCGCCAGATGAGTTGAGCGCATTTGCACACGCTGGCGCTCACATCGTGCGCATGGGCTCCACGGTGATGCGTACGTCAACAGCCGGTGGCGTTGCTATAGGCATTCTGGCAAGCAAAACCTGGAACTAATGCAAGGATTTACCCATGAGTGATTGCCTTTTTTGTACCATCGCAGCTGGCGAGATTTCGGTCGATGTGGTTTATGAGGATGACAAAGTCCTGGCCTTCCGTGACATTGATCCCCAAGCGCCAACTCACGTGTTGGTAATTCCGCGCGAACACTTCGACAACGTCAGCGAAATGACCCGCGATAACCCACTTTTGGCGGCCGAGGTGCTGGCAGCCACAACCGAAGTCGCTCAACTCGAAACTCTTGAGCGCGGCTACCGGGTAGTCACCAATGTCGGAACCGACGGCGGACAATCCGTGCGGCACGTGCATTTTCATGTGCTCGGCGGTCGCGGCCTGACCTGGCCACCGGGATAACAGGTAGAATTCAACGCAGTATGACAGTCTCAATGCAGCCCGCCCACGCCGTTGTTGTGGTGCCCACGTCCACCCCGATGGTTTCGATTGCAGGTCCGCGAGACGAACTTATTCGCGCCATTGAAAAGCAGTTCCCTGATGTCGTGATCATGATGCGCGGAAATGAAATCACATTGGATGGTCCACGCGAAAGCGTCACCACAATTGAGCAGCTGATTGCCGAAATGATTATCGTGGTGCGCACCGGCCAGGGACTCACTCCAGAATCTGTCGAGCGCTCTATTGGCATGTTGCAATCTAATGTGCAGCCTTCGGGTGTGTTGACGGCAAACATTTTGTCGAATCGTGGAAAAACTATTCGCGCCAAGACACTTAATCAAAAACGCTATGTCGATGCGATTGACACCAACACCATTGTGTTTGGAATCGGTCCGGCTGGAACAGGTAAGACCTACTTAGCAGTAGCTAAAGCTGTCCAAGCATTGCAGGGCAAGAAAGTATCGCGCATTATTTTGACTCGTCCTGCAGTTGAAGCGGGTGAGCGTTTAGGTTTCTTGCCTGGAACGCTGAATGAAAAGATTGATCCGTATTTGCGTCCGTTGTATGACGCGTTGCACGACATGATTGATCCTGAATCAATTCCGCGTTTGATGACTAGCGGAACTATTGAAGTTGCACCTCTTGCTTACATGCGCGGTCGCACACTGAACGACGCGTTCATTATTTTGGATGAAGCCCAAAACACCAGTGCCGAACAAATGAAAATGTTTCTGACGCGTTTGGGATTTGGTTCAACAATGGTAATCACTGGAGACGTGACTCAAGTCGACTTGCCATCGGGTACCACCAGTGGCTTGCGCGTTGTGCGAGAAATTTTGAACGAAGTCGACGATGTTGAGTTTTGCGAACTCAACTCAGGTGATGTTGTGCGTCATCGTCTCGTGGGTCAAATTGTTGATGCTTACGGACGTTATGACGAAAAGAAGAACAGCGGGAAGCGCTAATCATGTCCATTGATGTGAATAACGAATCATCGTTTGAACTTGATGACGAAGAACTGATGGCTCAAGCGCGATTCATGTTGCGCCGACTCCACATCAATCCCGCTGCGGAATTATCGATCATGTTGGTTGATGAAGAAGCGATGACAAATTTGCATGTTCAATTCATGGACGAGCCAGGACCAACGGACGTGTTGAGTTTTCCGATGGATGAACTTCGTGCCGGCACACCTGAGCACGACAGTGAAGAAGGTATCCTCGGTGACATTGTGATCTGCCCTTCGGTAGCGCAGGCTCAGGCTGTGTCCGCTGGCCATGACCTAGCCGTTGAAATGCGTTTGTTGTTAACACACGGAATTTTGCATTTGCTCGGTCATGACCATGCCGAACCCGACGAGCACCGCATCATGTTTGGTTTGCAGGCTCAGCTGTTGGCGGAATGGGAAGGCGAACGTAACGCGAGGAAATCATCATGAATTCCGGAGTCGCTCTATTTTTGATTGCCACTGTTTTAGTTGTTTTGGCGGGAGTTCTTGTTGGTGCCGAAACAGCATTGACTCGAGTGAGCCGAGTATCTATCGAACAAGCAAAACGCGACGGTGTGCGTAAGTCAGGGCGACTGTTGAACATGCTTGATGATCGCGCTAAATACGTGAATGCGTTGCTTTTTGCGCACTTAGCCCTGTCGACTATCGCAGTTGTTGTCGTGACAGCCGGATTCCTCGAAGTTGCAAGCGATGGCAGTTATGCGTTGATGTTGTCAGCCGTCACCATGGTTCCGGTGGGATACGTGCTATTGGGTGTTGCGCCACAAACACTTGGTCGTCAGCATGCGGAACGATACGCATTGCGGTTCAGCGGGCTGATTGCCATTGTGACGCTGATTTTAGGGCCGTTTACCCGACTATTTATTTTGCTGGGGAACGCGATTACGCCAGGTAAAGGTTTCACTGAGGGACCGTTCTCGACCCAAGCTGAACTGCGCGAACTCGTGGACATGGCTGGCGCTGATTCGGTTATCGAAGATGATGAACGCCAGATGATTCACTCGGTGTTCGAACTTGGTGACACTGTTGCTCGCGAAGTGATGGTGCCGCGCACCGAGATGGTGTGGATTGAGCGCTCGAAGACACTTCGCCAAGCAATGTCACT
>CANFOW010000096.1 GCA_947448865.1 Actinomycetota bacterium | reverse complement strand
GTCGCATTGGGATTTGGTTTCCGTTGTGGCTTCCTAGGTTTGCTGCACTTAGAAATTGTGCGCGAACGTCTGGAACGCGAATTCAATCTTGATTTGATTTCAACTGCTCCCAACGTTATTTACCGCGTTGTGATGGACGACAAGTCCGAGCACATCGTGACAAACCCGAGCGAATTCCCGAACGGCAAGATTTCTGAAGTTCACGAACCAATCGTGCGCGCCACAATCCTGACGCCGAGTGAATTCGTTGGAACAATCATGGAACTGTGTCAACAACGACGTGGAACTTTACTCGGCATGGATTACTTGTCCGAAGAGCGTGTGGAAATGCGTTACACGTTGCCGCTAGCTGAAATTGTTTTCGACTTCTTCGATCAGTTGAAGTCACGCACTCGTGGCTACGCTTCGCTGGATTACGAAACCACTGGAGAACAAGACGCAGACTTAGTCAAGGTCGACATCTTGTTGCATGGCGATCCCGTGGATGCGTTCAGTGCAATCGTTCACCGGGACAAGGCTTATAACTACGGCGTTGCCATGGCAGCGAAGTTGAAGGACCTGATTCCACGTCAACAATTCGAAGTGCCAATCCAGGCTGCGATCGGTGCTCGCATCATTGCTCGCGAAACTATTCGCGCGATTCGTAAAGACGTGCTCGCAAAATGTTACGGCGGTGACATCTCGCGTAAGCGCAAGTTGCTGGAAAAGCAAAAAGAAGGCAAGAAGCGCATGAAGATGGTCGGCCGGGTCGAGGTTCCGCAAGAAGCGTTCATTGCTGCGCTGTCAACAGATGATGATGGTGCCGCTAAGGCGAAAGGCAAGTAACTCACTATGGGGTCGGTAGTTTCGCTCAATGTTGTTCATGCCACGGTGCCTGATGTTGGTGGTTCGGTTGGTATTACGGCAATCGACAAGCGTCCTGTGAGTGATCGTCGCGCTGTGACAACGGATGGCGTAGCTGGCGACAAGCGGTGCGACATGAAACATCATGGACATCCTGACCAAGCGGTGTATGCCTATGCTCGGGAAGATTACGCGTGGTGGGAAACCGAGCTCGGAATGTCGTTGGAGTCGGGCACTTTTGGTGACAATCTGACCTCGTATGGAATTGACTGGACGTCAACTCCGGTCGGCACTGTTATTCAAGTGGGCACTGCATTGTTGCAGGTATCAACGCCACGAATTCCATGCGGAACTTTTGCTCGCTGGCTGGGACAAGATCAATGGGTCAAGAGATTCACTCAGTCCGGTCGAAGCGGATCATATTTACGTGTGTTGGAACCTGGCGAAATCGGAATCGGTGACGACATGGTGATTGTTGAACAGCCTTCACACGATGTCACAATTCTTGATTTATTCGAGGTGTACAACGGAGCACGTGACGACGAGCAACTTCGCCGCGTTGCTGCATGCGTTGACACTCCAGAAGATATTCGCGAAAAAGCACACAAGGCACTGGCAAACTAATGGCCGCACGCACACTAGGGGCGTATGTACACGTTCCCTTTTGTGCATCGCGATGCGGTTATTGCGACTTCAATACCTACACGGCAACGGAACTTCAACGTGACGGTTCAACAGTCTCTGCAGACACGTATTCCAATCGTGTGATTGCGGAAATTAATTGGGGACACGCACAGCATCCTGACTCACGCATGATTGAGACCGTATTTTTTGGCGGCGGTACTCCCACAATGCTGTCGGCAACTGACTTAGTTCGCATTCTTGCTGCATTGCGAAATTCATACGGCCTATCTCCAGATGCCGAAGTCACAACAGAGGCCAATCCTGATTCCGTTACTCGCGAATACTTAGCAACTCTTAAAGACGGCGGTTTCACGCGTATCTCGTTTGGTCACCAAAGCAGCGCATCTCATGTGTTGCAGTTGCTGGAACGCACGCACACTCCTGGCAAGACGTGGGATGCGATTGCATGGGCGCGCGAAGTGGGATTCGAACACGTCAGTGTCGACCTTATATATGGAAGCCCCAATGAAACCGACGATGATCTTCGCGAAACATTGCAGCAAGTTGTTGCGGCCGACGTTGACCATGTCAGCGCCTACTCACTGATTGTTGAGCAAGGAACACGGCTAGCTGGACGGGTGTCGCGTGGGGAAGTTCCGATACCAAGCGATGATGTGGCCGCACACCGCTATGTCCAGATTGACAACGCACTGAGCGCAGCTGGCTTCACCTGGTATGAAGTCAGTAACTGGGCTAAGCCCAACGGCGAATGTCGTCACAACATCGGATATTGGCGCAACCAAGATTGGCTCGGGATCGGACCCGGCGCACATGCACACCACGATGGAGTGCGCTCGTGGAATGTGAAGCACCCAGCCACCTGGGCGGCCGCAATTGATAAGGCGCTCTCACCCGTTGCAGATTCTGAAACGCTGGACCCAGCCGATCGTCGACACGAAGACATTATGTTGCGGTTACGGCTTCGGGAAGGTCTTCCCATCAGCATGGTGTCGAACACCGCACTTGAGCAGGCACACCGCGCAATCGCCGAAGGATTGCTGTTGTTGCAACCAGGCACTAGCTCCGGTTCTGCTAGTCCCGACTTGAAACACGGCAATGTTGAATCCGACCTCAATCGCCAGGACCCCATCGCACAAACTGAAGACGGCGGGGCCGAATTCGGAAACTCACAATCCGGCCTGGAAGACCGACTTGTCCTAACAGATGCGGGTCGTTTGTTAGCCGATGGCTTAGTAGCGCGCCTGTGGGATTGACTTCATTTAGACTGGCACTCTAACTATTCGAGTGCTAGGAGTGACAATGGACGACCGTAAATTAGCGGTTTTACGCGCCATTGTTGACGACTATGTCGAGACCCGCGAACCGGTCGGATCTAAGGCACTCGCAGATCGCCACGGACTCGGGGTCTCTTCGGCAACTATCCGAAACGACATGGCCGCATTAGAAGACGAAGGCCTCATCAGTGCGCCACACACCAGCGCAGGTCGCATTCCAACTGACAAGGGTTACCGAGTTTTCGTAGACCGACTGAGTTCAGTAAAACCGTTATCGCAAGCAGAACGTCGTGCCATTCATACTTTCTTGGATCAAGCAGTCGACCTCGACGATGTCATGAACCGCACTGTGCGATTGCTCGCGCAACTCACAAAACAAGTTGCGCTTGTGCAATATCCATCCCTTGGTCGTAGCAAGGTACGTCACATCGAAATTGTGCCCATTGCGCCGTCACGACTGCTCGTCATTCTGATTGCCGACACGGGGCGCATTGAACAACGCACAGTCGACTTGGGAACAGATCACAACGATGAATTCGTTTCGGATTTGCGGGCGCGTTTAAACGCAGCCGCAAGCGGACAGTTGTTGTCCGATGTGCCGTCTCGCATTGCCACGTTG
>CANFOW010000095.1 GCA_947448865.1 Actinomycetota bacterium | reverse complement strand
TCGGACTTGTCGTCCATCACAACGCGGTAAATAACGTTGGGAGCAGTTGAAATCAAATCAAGATTGAATTCGCGTTCCAGACGTTCGCGCACAATTTCTAAGTGCAGCAAACCTAGGAAGCCACAACGGAAACCAAATCCCAATGCGACTGACGATTCTGGTTCGTATACCAACGCAGCATCATTGAGTTTGAGTTTGTCTAACGCGTCACGCAGCATCGGATAGTCAGAACCGTCAAGTGGATACAAACCCGAGAACACCATTGGCTTCGGGTCGCGATATCCACCCAGTGATTCAGTTGCAGGTCGTTGAGCAAGTGTGATGGTGTCACCAACACGTGACTGACGCACATCCTTCACACCAGTAATGAGGTAACCCACTTCGCCAACACCGATTGCTTTCGACGGAACTGGCTCAGGAGAAATCACACCAACTTCAAGAATTTCGTGAACTTCGTTCGTGCTCATCATCTTGATGCGGTCACGATGCGGAATACGACCGTCGATCACGCGCACATAAGTCACAACTCCGCGGTACGTGTCGTACACCGAATCGAAAATTAATGCGCGAGCTGGTGCATCAGGATCACCAACAGGGGCTGGAATCTGTTTCACAACTTCGTTAAGCAACTCGGTGACACCCGCGCCAGTCTTCGCACTGACTTTGAACACGTCGGATGGATCGCATCCAATGATGTGGGCAAGTTCGGCCGCATATTTTTCAGGTTGCGCAGCAGGCAAATCGATTTTGTTCAACACCGGAATAATTTGTAAATCGTTTTCTAACGCCAAGTACAAGTTCGCCAACGTTTGGGCTTCAATACCTTGCGCCGCATCGACCAAGAGAATGGCACCTTCACACGCAGCCAGACTGCGGCTGACTTCATAGGTGAAGTCCACGTGTCCGGGGGTGTCAATTAAATTCAGGATGTAGTCCACGCCGTCGTCAGCCACAAAAGGCAAGCGCACAGCCTGACTTTTAATCGTGATACCGCGCTCACGCTCAATATCCATGCGGTCGAGGTACTGAGCGCGCATGTTTCGAGCGTCCACAACTCCCGTAATCTGCAGCATCCGATCGGCCAGGGTTGATTTTCCATGGTCAATATGGGCAATAATGCAGAAATTTCTAATGATTTCGGGGTTTGTGGCGCCGGGACTCGGGAGAGGGGCTGCCATGTCATCCATATTCCCACATCCTGCCCAATTTGAGTAAACGGGCAGTTCACGGGTAATCTTGGGAGTCGGTAAAACCGCTACACAGAAGAGGCAGACAGTGGCCAACATTAAGTCCCAAAAGAAGCGCATCCTTCAGAACAATGCTGCGCACGAACGCAACAAAGCTGTTCGTAGTGCATTGAAAACCAAGGTACGTCGCTTCCGTGAGGCATTGGTTGCTGGCGATGCTGCTAAGGCAAGCGCTGCACTCGTCGATGCATCACGTGCATTGGACAAGGCTGTGTCAAAGGGTGTCATTCACAAGAATCAAGCTGCTAATCGCAAGTCCGCGATGGCAAGCGCCCTGACCAAGAACTAGTTTCTAGTTTTCTTGTGGCGATCTAATCGCCAATAACATTTTTTCTATTTCGTAGGCTGCTTGGCCTTGTTCTAAGCTGCGTCCGCCTGGAATTCCCACTTCGTATGCAGTCCCCTTGCTCGCGCGATCGGCTAACGCGAGTAATCGTGTGGCAGCAGCAAGTTGATCGGGATGCCATTTCGCTTTTTGAGCACGCAGCGTTTTGATTCGCCACACCGGAACGCCAAGATGCGATGCCAGATCGACTTCGCTCATTCCTGCAGGTGAGCTCGCGTATTTCAGCAACGTGCGAAGTCCCGAGGAAATTGCCATCACAAGTGGGACTGCACTGGCAGTATCTTGTGCCAACGCCCAACGGAACCGCTCAAGCATTGCGACCGGTCTTGCGTTCCACATCAATTCACTAATTTCGTAGCCCTTGACTTCGGCGACGCCTTCATAAAATTGCGCAACGATATTTTCATCAATCATGACGTCTTCGACATCGCTACATAGTTGCGATACTGCGCCGAGCAGTTCACATAAGTTACTTCCAATGGACATGACCAGCGCAGTGATCGCTCCAGCAGTAGCTTTGCGATCGTGTTTGCGGAATTCTGCGAGCAATGCAGCTTCGAGGTCTTTGTTCTTCAACTCGCCACACGCTGCTTCAGTCGCACCGGTCTTACGCAGCGCATCGAGAAGTTTTTTACCTTTAACTCCACCGGGATGGCACAACACGAGTCGAATATGGTCTGGGGTAAGTTTTGCAGATTCGAGAAGAATGTCAGCAAGGTCATCAGGTGCGGAATCAATTCCAGTCACCACGACAACAGTTGTTTCGCCGAAAAGTGACGGCGACATCAGTGCGGATACTTCCCCAGCTGCGTACTCGTTCGTTGAGTGAATATCGACTTGAACTGTGTTGGGGTCCAGTTTCCTCGCAGCGGTTACAACGCCGTCAATCACTCGGTTTGTCAGCACAGACTCTTTACCAACCGCTAACACGACTCGGGCATCATCGACGGCTGACTTCTTGGACACCCCTTAAGTATGCCGTGCAGTTATGACGCGGTGCGGGTGCGGCTAGCGAGACACGAGCTGTTCAGGTGAACTTGGGAGTTGCATGACTGATTGGCGATGTGCGGCTAGCGAGACACGACCTTTAGGCCAGCGGCGGTTTCGGTAACCGCAATGTCTCCGGCCTGATCTGTGCGCCACACTCGCGCACCTAAATTTTCATACAAGGCAATGGTCGATTGAGCCGGATGCCCGTAATCATTGTTCGCACCAACCGAGATGATGGCGTCGTGTGCGTGAGCAGCCTGTGCGAACCCCACCGATTGATGTGGGGATCCGTGATGAGCCACTTTGATGACATCAACACTGAGAGGTCCAACGGCAGCAACGATCGCATCCTGAGCGGGCGGCTCAACATCACCCGAGAGTAAAAGTGAATGTCCGTGAATATGGACAACAAGCACAATACTTGCGTTGTTGGGGTCGCTACCTTGGTCGCGAATAATGCGGGCTGGCCACACACATTCGATGTCGTAGTCACCTATGTGAAGTCGCGATGGATACGTGAGAACGTGCTGACGAATTTTGCGCTCGGCAAATTGTTCGGCAACGAAACTCGCGGTCAAATCGGGTTCTTCGAGGGGACTGACCCAGACCTGACCAACTGTGCGGCGATGCAGTGCACCGGCGATTCCGCCAACATGGTCAGCATGGAAGTGAGTCAGGACCAACATGGAAATCGAACGAATATGCAGGTCGCTTAAGCATCGATCAATTGCCTTGGGTTCAGGTCCAACATCAATCACAATCGCAGATTCATTAGCCAAGCGAAGAACCGTTGCATCACCTTGTCCCAC
>CANFOW010000094.1 GCA_947448865.1 Actinomycetota bacterium | reverse complement strand
TCTGGGATACCCAAGCGGTCATACGTGTTCTTGATTTCGTCAGGAAGTTCTTCCCAGCTCGTTGCCTGCTTTTCTGTGGAACGAACGAAGTACTTGATGTTGTCGAAGTCAATCCCCGACAAGTCACTACCCCAGTTAGGCATTGGCTTCTTGCCAAACAAGTTCAAACCCTTGAGACGCAGCTCAAGCATCCACTCAGGTTCGTTTTTCAACGCAGAGATGTTGCGGACAACATCCTCATTGATGCCACGACGTGCAGTTTCGCCCGCCGAGTCCTTGTCATGCCAGCCAAACTCGTAACTTCCTATCGAGTCAAGCGTCTCTTGTTGAGTCGTCATGCTGTTTCCCTTCGGGTGTGCGGAACTAGTGTCGTGCAAACTGAACTACCTTTAGCAATCGTTGCTAAACGAGTGACGTGAACTCCAGTGAGTTGTGAGAACGCTTCGGTTTCTGCATCACACACGCTCGGGAATTCAATAGCGACATCACCCATCGGACAGTGATGCTGACAAATTTGAGTTGACTCGCCCAAGCCGGGCGTAACCGCAGCAGCGAAGCCTTCAGAGTTAAGTGCATCAACGAGAGCCTGGGCTCGTTCTTCGGTTGACTGAGGAATCGAGACCTGCGGATGGCGGGATACGAAATCTGAGGCAATGCGCGCTGCGAATTGTTGAACACCTTGTTCACCGGATTGCTCAGCGAGAAACTTCAAGGCAGCTACGGCCAAACTTTCTTGATGGGCGCCATAGCGGGCCCGACCAAGTGGGGACAGACTGAAAACCCGTGCCGGACGGCCACGTCCACGAGGACCAGCTAAGGCAGCTGGGCCATACGGAGCTCGTTCGGTTGCTTCCACCAAACCCTGATCAATGAGTGAGTCGAGGGTCTTTCGAATTGCGGCGCCGGTCAGGCTCAATTCATCTGCTAAAACTGCGGCCGTTGAGGGTCCTAAGGCAAGCAAAGTACGACCTAAATGGTCTGCTGCGGTCCCAACGAATTTCACAACCTTATTGTTGCGTATTTCCCGACAGAATGCACCTCGGGGTGCCTGACTAGGCTTAGGTCGTGATGAAACCATGGCAATTGAAGGTTCTGGTAGCCAACATTGTGGCCCAAAGCGGCATTGTCGTGACTGGGGCCATTGTGCGTCTGACGTCCTCAGGCTTGGGCTGCCCCACGTGGCCCGATTGTGTTGACGGGTCTATTACTCCCACGTCCAACCAGACCCAGACATGGCACAAATACATTGAGTTTGGCAATCGCATGCTTACTTTTGTGCTGGTTGTCGTTGCGATTCTGACTATTGTTGCGATGCGAAATCAACGCAGATCGCTTCGCCGAATGTCAATAGCAACTCTTGTGGGAATTTTTGCCCAGGCATTGCTAGGTGGCGTCACAGTGCTTACTGGCTTAAACCCGCTTGTTGTTGCTGCCCATTTCTTATTGTCCATCGGATTAATTGCGGTTGCAGTGTCGCTACATTGGCGAGCTCATGAAGACAGTGATGGCATTGCACAACCTCTTGTCGCGAAACCTATCTATGTGGCAAACCGGGTTCAAACCTGGCTTGCGCTGGTCATCATCGTGATTGGAACGCTCGTCACAGGAACTGGTCCGCACGCAGGCGATTCAGCAAACATATCCCGCCTTCCATTCGATCCCCGAATGATTTCCTGGTTTCATTCCGATATTGTCGTTCTCTTTATCGGTTTGAGTGTAGGAATTTTGGTAGCGCTACTTGCCACTTCGGTTGCGCCACGCATCAGACGGGCCGCTTGGATTGTGATTTCCGTGTCGCTTGGACAGGGCTTAATCGGTTACATCCAATACTTCACCGGATTGCCGTGGGTTTTGGTTGCTGGACACGTGCTTGGTTCAGTGCTGCTGTGGATTTCGGTTTTGCGGTTACGGCTCGCGTGCGTCGAACGCACGGCTTAAAACACTTACTGCACTTTTTGGTACAACGAGCAGTTCTACTTAATAAATGGATCTAGCCCAATCGCAAGAAATATCAACGACAAGTAACTAATGGAATAGTGAAAAAGTTGCATTGGCTTAACGTCAGCAAGTTTCTGTGCCACTCGCTTTTGTAATCCATGCGCTTGAACAATAAATACAGCGCCGAAAATCAGACTTGATGCGGCATAGAGCCAATTCATATGAGCCACTGGGATGAGCACCAGCGTTACGGCAACCATTACCCAGGAGTAAATAACAATGTGTCGAGCAACTATGTGAGCTTCTTGTTCGACAGGAAGCATCGGAATTCCAGCTCGTTCATAATCGTCTCGGTAGCGCAACGACAACGGCCAGTAATGCGGTGGAGTCCAAAAGAAAACAATGAGAAATAAAATGACTGGTGCCCAACTCAGTGAATTGGTAACTGCCGACCAACCAATAAGAACGGGCATGCAACCCGCCGCGCCACCCCACACAATATTTTGACTCGTGCGACGCTTCAACAACATCGTGTATCCCACGACGTAAAACAGAATTGCACCTACTGCAAGCCAAGCAGAAAGCGCATTAACCCAGTGGAAAAGGACAACGAACGCAAGGAGTGACAATCCGAAGCCAAACCGAAGAATACTTGGTCCTGAAATCTGGCCAGTAGCCGATGGTCGATGCATAGTGCGATGCATTAATGCATCTATGTCTCGGTCCAAATAGCAGTTCATGACGTTTGCCCCGCCTGCGGCTAATGTGCCTCCCAGCAACGTCCAGCAGACGTTGGACAGAGCTGGAAATCCATCAGCAGCCAAGAACATTGTTGGGATAGTGGTTACCAATAAGAGCTCAATAATTCGAGGCTTCGTTAACGCCAGATATGCCCGCCACGTCGATAGTGGAACATGGGTTTCGGACACATTCGAAGCCTACCTTGCGTCAAACGAAGGCTTCACGACGGCACTAGATACGCTTATGAATGTGAGTGATTTTTCTTGGTCCCCGTTAGATGACAAAGCTGTTGTAACTGCCCGGTGTTTAGCCATGGATAGTGTGCAAAAAGTGGGCAATGGTCACCCAGGCACGGCTATGAGCCTGGCACCTGTGGCGTATTTGCTGTTTCAAAAGTTTTTACGCCATGACCC
Organism: Actinomycetota bacterium; assembly: GCA_947448865.1. Classification (GTDB taxonomy): domain Bacteria; phylum Actinomycetota; class Actinomycetes; order S36-B12; family UBA5976; genus UBA5976. The sequence goes on along the minus strand of CANFOW010000094.1, from coordinate 360 downwards.
GTCCGACCCACACTGGATAGGTCGCGATCGCTTTGTGCTCTCCAATGGACACAGCAGTCTGACTTTGTACACCCAGCTATATCTCTCGGGCTACTCATTAAGTTTGGACGACCTTAAGGCCTTTAGAACTTGGGAATCGTCGACCCCAGGTCATCCTGAATTTGGACACACTGACGGTGTCGAAGTCACAACAGGTCCGCTTGGAACTGGTCTTGCTACCGCTGTTGGTATGGCTATGGATGCTCGTTACATCCGCGGACTACTCGACAATGACGCACCTTCTGGCACAAGCCCATTTGATTACCGGATTTGGGTTATCGCTGGAGATGGATGTTTGCAGGAAGGAATTTCTTCAGAGGC
>CANFOW010000093.1 GCA_947448865.1 Actinomycetota bacterium | reverse complement strand
CGTCGTGCAGGCGTGATTTACAAGCTGCCACACAGTGACACACGACGACTTGCATGGACTGTTGATGATGGATGCAGCGAAGCCGCGATCCGCAGATACACCGAACATTGCATCGAATACGACATGCGGCTTACGTTCTTTGTGTACTCAGGTATGCGGGGTTGGAAAGCAAACCAAGAACTCATGCAGCCGCTGATTGATTCTGGCCAGATCCAAATTGGTAATCACACCCATAACCATCGTGACCTTACTCGCCTGAGCGCGGCACAGATAAAAGGTGAGCTTTGGGACTGCCACAAATACATTGAAGATAACTTCGGAGTTGACGCCCGACCGTACTTTCGTCCCCCATACGGTGCTTGGAATAGTCGCGTGAGACAGGTAGCTGGAGAGCTCGGTTACTCAAAGTTGATGATGTGGTCAGGCACGTTGGCAGACTCTGGACACATTTCACTAGCGCGAGAGATGTATTTCGCACGTCGCTTCATGAACAACGGAACAGTGTTACTTGGGCATGCCAACAACATGAATGCGAACACTTTGTTTAAGCGACTGCACCAAGTCGCCGTCGATCGCAATTTCGAGATGGTGACCTTGCGCGAAGCACTCGGTTAACTAGTTTCTAGTCACGCACAACCGGTATCACTTCAAGACCAGTAGCGCCAAGAATCACGATGAGCTGCTGACTCGTTGACTCGAGGATTGCTTTCACGACATCGTGCTCGGGCCAAGTTACATCACCTAGGTCTGTTCGCGACCATGACGTAATTCGAGCTCCGGTTTGTTGCGCGACGGAGTGAGCTAAGTCAGCATCGTGAGGTCCAACGAGCAAAACCGTTTTCTGTTTTGTGCCAAACGCAACATCGACAGTATTTTCGTGGCGATAAATCGACCAGTGATATGCCGCAACAATCGCGGTGCTCACGAGAACTCCAATTGAGTAGCGCATGTCGCGAATAGTGTTACCGCCGATACCTGAATTGAAAGCATCGTTGAACAGTTGAAACACACCCGCGAGAAGTGACACCATCGCGGCGATTCCGCCGATTCCAAACAATAAAAATAGATAGACGCGTCGACTTGGTGAGGCTAATTCAACTGGTTCATCTGCTTTTACATGCTGTTGAATCCGTCGCCAATAAGTAACCCACAGCGGAGAACCGACAAGAATTAATGTTGCTGATGCAAGGAAGCTATTGACTATTGAGCCGCCGACAATCACATCGCGCGTGAAGGCTGCCTCAATGATTGCAATCAGAATCATGGATAAGCCGAGAGCGCTGGCAATCAAACTAATCCCGGCAATGAGGTAGGCATAAGTGCGATCTATTTCGGTGCGCTTCACGGTGCCTGAGACAAGCGAGCTGTGATACCACCAACCGATGAGACCAACGACAATGACGCCAAGAGCCGAGGGCGTCGAAGCGAAATGTGCTCGAGCAATTGTTGAGTGTGGTTCGCCAATGAACCACACTGCAACGGTGTACAAAGTAGTACTGGCAGACGCCACAGCCATGACGAGTCCACTACCGACTCCGACCAACAACACGTAGGCGAGCCACAGCGTGGTTCGCGTTTCCTTACTTGCGACACGAACCCAGTAGTGCATCCAGACCAATGCCCCAACCGCGAACGAGATGATCGCGTACTTCAGTTCCACTGTCTGCGTGGCAACAAGTGCTGCGTTGTTCATTCCCGCAAATTGCGCAATGACATGAGCAATCACGCTGACCAGGCCAAGTACCGAAGCGATATAACCGACGAGCGAACCAGCGAGATGATGAGTGTGAGATTTGGCGGGCGACACAATGATCCGATGAAGTCGCCACAGACCAATCCAAATCAAAGTCCAGACAATGGCGTTGGCGAGAGTCTGGCCATTAAACGGTTGCGTACTGACCAGATTATGAAGACAGCTTGTCGTACTCGTGAGTGCCATCAGGAGTGCTGTCATCGTGGACACCAGCACAAAGAATGCGATGATCGGATCGTCTGCACTACGAGGATCGGAACGCATACCCTTGCGCGTCCAGAACCCAATACCGACAAGCAATGGCACACCAACGACAACAAATGAAAGGTTGCGCGCCAACGAAGCATTGTCTGCAATAACAAGCGCCGACGAACTCATGAGTCGACCCAATAGTCCCGCCACTCCATTAGCGACAATGATGATCAGCGCATAGAGAACACCAAACTGAAAGAAGTTTCGTAACGGGCTGGCACCGCGCTCGTGCGATGAGCCTTTAGCAAATTTTCGAACTACAAACGTAACAAGAAGACCTAGGCCGATAGCGAGAAAAAGTAGCCCAAACATCACTTCACCATTCCACATGAATACATTGGCCACGGCATTCCAGTAATGAGCCAGCCGGCATCTGAACGTGTCAAACGTAAAGTGTGTTCTTCGCTGTAGTAACCCTCGATAGGTGCGCCACTAGGAATTTCAACACTGATTTTCACAGTCGCGTCTGTTGCAGTCTGCGAACTGTCAATTAAATTGATGCGCACGTCTTTGGCGAAGTACGAATTATCAAGATCGGCGACTTTGCACGTACTCGCCGGATCAAGGTGGGTGATTGCCTTTGTGTAGTCGCTTGCTACAACCGCCTTTAAATACGCTTGCACCGCACCCTCGGGCGAAGACGGATCACGTGGTGTCGCGGGCTTGTTTGCAACAAAAACTACTGCAAGCGCGAGCGCCATGATGAGCGAAATTGCAATTCCCAAGACCACATTTGCTTTTCTGTCATTCATAATTTCAGGCTAAGCCTGTTGTGCATTAATAGCAGTGTTTTTAGACAGAACTTGGCTTAACGTTTCACAATGGAGCCGCCTCGGGGATTTGAACCCCGGACCTACGCATTACGAGTGCGTTGCTCTACCCCTGAGCTAAGGCGGCCTGTGCCATTGGCACGAATCACGAGTCTACAAGGGAAATGGACACGCTCAAAAAGCGTCGATGGCCAGACGATTAGTAACTGCCCAACCTGACTAAAGCCCGCGCGGATGCCACACTGTCTTGGTTTCCAGCCAAGTCTTAATCCGAGCAAGTCCCTGTACTGATGCATCGGCCCGAAGCACGCGTTTCAAATTTTCAGCCGCAGACACTTCTAGGTCCAGTGCTAAATTCGCATCCGAAATGCCGGTCAGATCTATCGCATTAACATCCATATGGCTAGCAAGCCACGGAGCTATCTCGGTGGCATCTCCCGTGAGAATGTTGACCACTCCACCAGGCACGTCACTTGTTGCCAGGACTTCACCGAGCGAAACAGCGGGCAACGGATTCTGAAGCGAGGCAACCACAACGACCGTGTTACCGCTGACGATTGCGCTAGCAACTTGTTCAACTAAATCAAGAAGCGCATTTTCAGTCGGTGCGAAACCAGCAACAACGCCAGTTGGTTCAGGAATCGAGAAATTAAAAAACGGTCCTGCAACAGGATTGTTAGAGCCAGT
>CANFOW010000092.1 GCA_947448865.1 Actinomycetota bacterium | reverse complement strand
GTGGCTGATTCGGTCAAGGCTGGGTTCGATTTTCGTTTCGGGCCACCTCGAAGCAAGGACTTCCTCAACGCGTGCAAGCTCGGCTTGGGCAGCAGCAGTCATGGGTTAAGTCTAGGTTCGGCTTTCTGGCAGAATTACCTCGTGACTGATTCGCGCGTACCTGAAAAACCATCGCTGGATGGACTCGAGCAAGCCTGGGCTGATAAGTGGGAAAACCAAGGCACTTACACCTTTGATCGCACTGCAACTCGCGAGTCTGTGTTTTCAGTAGACACACCACCACCGACCGTCAGCGGTTCTCTGCATGTCGGACACGTTTTCTCTTACACACACACTGACTGCATTGCCCGCTACCAACGCATGCAAGGCAAGAGTGTCTTCTATCCCATGGGATGGGACGACAACGGCCTACCAACAGAGCGTCGCGTCCAGAATTACTACGGAGTGCGTTGCGATCCGTCACTTCCCTACGACTCTAGTTTTGTGCCACCCGCGGAACCTGGCAAAGATGCCATCGCCATTTCCCGACGCAACTTCGTCGAATTGTGTGTTCAGCTCACACTCGAAGATGAAAAAGCATTTGAAGATTTATGGCGACGTCTCGGCATCAGCGTCGACTGGAAAATGACGTACCAAACAATCGGAAAAGATTCACAAGCAATTTCACAACGTGCATTCTTAAACAACCTTTCACGCGGCGAGGCATATCAAAACGAAGCACCAACTTTGTGGGACGTCACATTCCGCACTGCGGTTGCCCAAGCTGAACTCGAAGACCGTGAACGTCCAGGCGCTTACCACCGCATTGGATTCACCCGCCCAGACGGCGAGAAAGTTTTTATCGAAACAACACGTCCCGAGCTCATCCCGGCCTGTGTTGCATTAGTTGCACATCCAGATGACGAACGATACAAACCGTTATTCGGTTCAACTGTGCGCACTCCACTATTTGATGTCGAAGTTCCCGTCGTAGCACACACTTTGGCTGACCCTGAAAAAGGATCTGGCATTGCAATGATTTGCACGTTCGGTGACACAACCGACGTGACCTGGTGGCGCGAACTTCAACTACTCACTCGCCCCATCATGGGCTGGGACGGGCGCATTCTTTCTGAAACTCCCGAATGGATTACAACCGAACTTGGTAAAAATGCATACGCTGCGCTCGCCGGATTAACTGCGCATTCTGCAAAAGAAAAAATTGCCGAGTTACTCAAAGAACATGGCGATCTCGTTGGCGAAATTCGCCCAATCACACATCCTGTGAAGTTTTTTGAAAAAGGCGACAAGCCACTCGAAATCGTGACAACACGTCAGTGGTACATCCGTAACGGTGGACGCGACGAAGAACTTCGCAATGCACTCGTTGCACGAGGCAGCGAAATCACTTGGCATCCAGCACACATGAAAGTGCGCTACGAAAACTGGGTCGGTGGCTTAAATGGTGACTGGCTCATTTCGCGCCAACGATTCTTTGGAGTACCAATTCCCGTCTGGTACGCACTCGATGGCGAAGGCAACCCCATCTGGGATCGCATACTCACACCAGCAGACGAGCAACTTCCGATAGATCCATCGTCGCAGGCACCTGCTGGGTACACCGAAGATCAACGCGGAAAACCAAACGGATTCATGGGCGATCCAGACGTGATGGACACCTGGGCGACCTCGTCACTCACACCACAAATCGCGGGTGGCTGGACAACTGATGACGATTTGTGGAAGCGCGTTTTCCCATTCGATGTGCGACCACAAGCTCACGAAATCATTCGCACCTGGCTGTTCTCAACTGTTGTGCGGGCGCATTTCGAAGAAGGCGTCGTTCCATGGAAGCACGCTTCAATTAGCGGATGGATTCTTGACCCTGACCGCAAAAAGATGAGCAAATCAAAAGGAAATGTTGTCACTCCAATTGACTTGTTAGACGAACACGGATCCGATGGCGTGCGTTACTGGGCAGCCAGTGGTCGCCCAGGTACTGACACCGCCTTTGATGTCGGTCAAATGAAAATTGGACGGCGACTCGCTACCAAAATATTGAACGCAAGCAAGTTCACCCTGATGCAAGGGTCGGCACCAATGAGTGCAATCACTCATGATTTAGACAAGGCACTGCTCGCATCACTTGCTGACGTCGTTGATGAAGCAACTAAGGCGTTTGAAGAATTCAACTACACCCGCGCACTTGAAGTAACCGAAACTTTCTTCTGGGCGTTTTGCGATGACCACCTCGAACTAGTCAAAGATCGCGCCTACGGGTTACAAGGCGATGCAGCGGCAGACTCAGCTAAAGCGACACTCACTGTCGCACTGGAAACTCTTCTCGCGCTATTCGCACCCTTCTTGCCATTCGTCACCGAAGAAGTATGGTCGTGGTTCCACGAAGGGTCCGTTCACACTTCACAGTGGCCGCAACCAGACACGCTTCGAAGCTTTGGCGGCAATTCCGAAGTGATCGGTGCTGCTGCTGAAGTTATCTCTCAGTTACGCAAAGCAAAGAGCGAAGCGAAGGTTTCAATGCGAGCCGACGTTGCACAGGCCACAATCACAGCGCCAGCACACACACTTGAACTTATTAAGAGCGCAGGTCTTGACCTTGCAGCAGCCGGTCGCGTGAGCGACGAATTTAGCTACGTTGTCGGCGAAGGACACATTCAGGTTGATGTGGTCCTGGCCGTCACTGACTAAATAAACCTTTCGTCAACTGGAACTTGCATTCCAATCGCGATGCGATTTGTCTTGTTTGCCAATGCAGTTACTGCTTGCAATTCAAGGAGCATCTCATCAGTTGCACCTTTTGCCTTCGCGGAAGCAGTATGCGATCGCACGCAATACGTGCAGTTATTCGTCGCCGATACTGCAATGTAAATAAGGTCCTTGATGAGTGGGCTAAGTTCACCCGGGGCCATAACACGCTTAATTTCATCCCACGTGGTTTCTAACGCTGCAGGATCATTAGCCAAAACTCGCCACAAATTATTAATGAAGTCCGTGTTACGAGTTTCTCGAATGTCGGCATACACAGCCGCAACCCGCTCGTCAGCCATATCATCGGTCACGATTGGAAACATCGGTGGAAGTTGGTCAGACATGTCTACTCCTGATTTTTCACTTAGGAATAAGACTAACTAAGTACCGAGCGTTAATTAAGATTCAGGCTCAACCCAGCACTAGGCACTAAGCCAGGACCTGTGATGTGAAAATTTGTCGCCTTGGCAATACATAACGTGAAAGCCGCATGACCTGAACTATCGGTTGTCACCGGTTTCGTTGTGGGCTTACAAGTCTTGGATGACTTCATTTTTAACGACGAACTCAATGTCAATTTCTTACCAACAATTGGACTTCCGTTAGCAAGTTGTAGTGTGCCGCCACCCAACGCGGTAACTGTCAAAACGTACGGCACATTTGCCCCAACTCGAACTGCGCCTACAGGTAATCCAGTGATACGAGGAAGATTCGGGAAAACAACATCCGTTGAGCCATTACCTTCGACGGTGTAATTCCCGTC
>CANFOW010000091.1 GCA_947448865.1 Actinomycetota bacterium | reverse complement strand
CCGTACAGGACTACCGTAGTCGTGTGAGCCCATTGAATGCCAAAGCGGATGTCGAGACATTAACTTGTGACCTGGTTAATTTCCCCAGCGTCTCGGGTAACGAACAACTGCTTGCTGATGAAATCGAAAAAATTCTTCGCCATTGCTCGTGGCTAGATGTGACCAGGGTCAATAACAGCCTGGTGGCTCGTACCAATTTGGGTCGAAGTTCACGCGTCATCGTGGCTGGCCACATCGACACTGTTCCAGTCGCCGATAATTCCCAGGCAATCAGAATCCCTGCTGGTGGATCTCTACCGACTGGTGAAACGGTCGACAGTGATGTGATTTTTGGTTTAGGCACGTGTGACATGAAAGGTGGAGTTGCCGTTGCACTTCGTGCAGCCACTCTCATCGAGTCACCTGTCTTTGACGTAACGTACATTTTTTATGAATGTGAAGAAGTAAATAGTTCCCTGAACGGTCTCACCTTGATCGCAAATCAACATCCTGAACTATTGAGTGCGGATGTTGCAGTCTTACTTGAGCCGAGTAATTCTGCCATCGAAGCTGGATGCCAAGGCACACTTGTTGCAGAGGTTTCCGCAAAAGGTACTCGTGCCCATAGCGCACGTTCATGGCGTGGTTCCAACGCAATTCATTCCATCGCCGAAGCACTCGTTGTTCTCAATGCGTATGAAGCGCGGTCAGTTGAAATTGACGCAATGGTGTATCGCGAAGGATTAAACGCTGTAAAAATTTCTGGTGGAATTGCAAACAATGTCATTCCCGATGAAGTCACTTTAAACGTGAATTACCGATACGCACCAAATGTCACCGCACAGCAGGCTGAACAACATGTGCGTGAAGTTTTTTCTTCTTTTGATGTTGCAATTCTTGATAATTCGCCAGGCGCTATGCCTGGCTTGGATCGCCCTGCACTTGCGGATTTAGTCGCGTTGTGTGGCGGAAAAGCGGCGCCTAAGTTTGGTTGGACGGACGTTGCTCGGTTTTATGCAATGGGTGTGCCTGCAGTGAACATGGGCCCAGGTGACCCAAATGTGGCGCATGCTCGACATGAGCACGTACCTGTTCAGGACTTGCACACGTGTGATGACCTTGTGACATCGTGGCTCACTGGCACTAAGGGGAGTTCATGACAAAGGACAAGGATCCGCAAGAAAGTTTTCGACAAGGTCCCGTTGTCCGTCGCGGTCATGCTCGCAAGCCCGGAACAACTGACCAACGTTTACTAGATAGCCATGGACGTTCGGAGTGGGTTCACGAAGACCCATGGCGAGTGATGCGCATCCAATCCGAGTTTGTTAATGGATTCGGTGCATTAGCTGAACTAGGTCCGTCATTTAGCATTTTTGGAAGCGCACGCACCCCATCAGATCACCCCGAATATCAGAAAGCTCATGACCTCGCAGCCAAGCTTTCGCAGCGCGGTTACAACGTCATTACTGGTGGCGGTCCAGGAATTATGGAAGCCGCAAATCGTGGGTGTAATGAGGGTCCGGGTTTGTCTGTTGGCTTGGGAATTGAATTGCCCTTTGAACAAAGCATGAATGAATACGTGGAATTAGGTGTTGACTTTCGATACTTCTTTGCTCGTAAAACAATGTTCATCAAATATGCACAAGGTTTTGTTGTCTTTCCGGGTGGCTTTGGAACCTTTGACGAATTATTCGAAGCGTTAACACTTATCCAAACTAAGAAACTCACATCATTTCCCATCGTTTTGATGGGTTCTGAGTATTGGGGTCCGCTCATAGAGTGGTTAAAGAACACAGTTGCACGTGATGGAAAAATTTCGGATTCAGATTTAGAAATTTTCCATGTCACTGATGACATTGATGAAGCCGTTGTCATTTTGGTTGAGGCTGAAGCGCGACGTAAGAAAATCGTTGATGAATGGGGCAACATCGTGGGTGTAGGAGAGGTAGACGGTCCACCACCGTTTTCGGTATAGGTATGGAACATGTCGAACTATCAGTAGAAATTGCAGCGCCGGTAGAGCGGGTATGGAGTGCAATCACAGATTGGCCATCTCAAGGTCAGTGGATGCTCGGAACAAAAGTCACCGCCGTGAATGGCAAGGCTCACGAAGTTGGTGGCCAAATTGAAGCGTTTACAGGTATTGGTCCGCTTGGATTCCTGGACACTATGACTATTACGCGCTGGGAGCCACCACTGCGGTGCGATGTTGACCATATGGGCAAAGTTGTTATGGGCACAGGCACTTTCATTGTGGAAAAAATTTCGGAATCAACATGTCGGTTTGTGTGGAGCGAGGATCTGAAAATCCCGTTGGGGATACTTGGCCAGGTTGGTTTTAAGGTGCTCAAACCACTTTTCCTTGGCGGGGTGCTGGCAAGCCTGAAGAAATTTGCCCGTTTAGTTGAGTCAGGGTCGCTTTAAGCCAGAACTGCGATGGTCTCACAATGTGAACCCTGCTTTATCAGGGGTTTCGCTTGTGGGCGGATTTCGTCCTCATCAGGTTCTGCGAGATAATAGAAGTCTACAAATTGCACCACTTATTAAGTGTGTATGGCGAAAGGGGACCGACATGGCGGCAATGAAGCCGCGTACCGGTGACGGCCCAATGGAATGTCCAAAAGAAGGCCGTGGCTATGTGCTTCGCGTTCCTCTTGAGGGCGGGGGACGTTTAGTTGTTGAGCTTAATGCTCAAGAAGTAAAAGATCTGGGAGCAGTCCTAGCCGACACCATCAGTGCGATGCCAAAGAAGTAAGACCCAAACTTTAAGAAGGATGATTCGCAAGAATCATCCTTCTTTGTTTTTATGGTTCAAGCTGTGAAAACTTATTTTTTGACGCTTACTAACAAACCACTTCCCAGTGGGATGAGTGAACTCGTGAACGAATCATTCTTAGACATAGCCTCAACCGCCCGGCGCATGGACACAGTGTCTGTATCCCGCTGTGCTGGATCGGCAACCTTGTCATGCCACAGTGCGCGATCAACAATTAATAAGCCACCTTTACGAAGCAGTTTTTCTGCTCGTTCAATATTGGCTTCAAGTTCAGCGGGCTTACCCGAGATAAAAGCCAAGTCGTACGCAGATTCGGTGAGACGCTCTAGCACTTCATCAACGCGACCATTGATAAGACGTACCCGATTGGCATTGATGCCTGATTGAGTTAAGGCTTCTTTGGCGATGAGTTGATGTTCTGCTTCACTGTCCACGCTTGTGAGTACACCGTCGGGATTCATTCCCTCGAGCAGCCACAGCGCAGACACTCCAGCGCCTGTACCAATTTCAACCACCGTGTGCGCTTTGACTGCCGCGGCCAGTGTGCGCAGCAAACTTCCTGCACCAGCGGAGACTGCAGCACATCCAATTTCGGCGGCTTTAGCGCGAGCATGCTCGCGAATAGAGTCTTGTTCGGTCCAATTCTCGGCAAAGTCCCATGAGGCTTTATGGATTGCAAGAACGCGAGGATCTGTCGGTGCCATAAAGCAAGAGTACGGCTCTTGTTAAGGTTCCGTGAAGAGTGGCTCCGTAGGAGTTTTGGCCGAGCACTTATGCCTCACAATAGAGACATAGACCAT
>CANFOW010000090.1 GCA_947448865.1 Actinomycetota bacterium | reverse complement strand
GAAGCTGCGAATGGAGCTGTGATGCCATAGAACAACAAGTTGAGAGACACTGCAGCTGAAGTCAGTCCGCGGGTCCATCCGAATTCATGTTCGAGTGGCTCAAGCAAAATACCCGTTGTAGAACGAAACGCTGCGGCAGAAATTAAAGTCACGAATGTAACTGCAGCGACGTACCACGCTCGGTGAATTCGAATCATGCGAACAACTGTACTTGCGAAACTAACTAGGCTCGGTGAATTCGAATCACGCCGTCAGCCAGACTGACGAGTTTGGATTCAGAATGCCATCGCTAAATGCAAGTGCATCACTTGCTAGGACAACGTCTCCGCCGTACGGCAATGTCACCGCATGTGCGCCAAGGTTTAATGCGCACCGAATAGCCGAACCACCCAAGCGACCTGGGCGTACAAAACTCAAAACACCGTCCAGTGAATCGTTATCCCAGATCAAAGGGGCAACGTCTTGCGTAATGCCACCAAGCGCAGCAAGTGTCTTACGCAAATGAAGTGCGTTGCGAGCCAAGGTCAGCATGCTATTTTCATCCACGTCTTGAACTGACACGGCCAACTTTTTCCAGGAATCTGGTTGTGGCAGCCATGAAGCGCCAGTGGAATTAAATCCGAGGGAATCAGACTCGTTGTTCCAAGGAATGGGCACCCGACATCCATCACGTCCAACGCGTACGCCATTGGTCGTGATGAAGGCTGGATCTTGTCGCATGTCGGATGGAATTTCGAACACTTCATCTAAGCCAAGTTCTTGACCTTGATAAATGTATGCGGTGCCTGGGAGAGCGAGCATCGACAAGAAATTCGAGCGTGCTCGAGCCGAACCTGTTTCCAAATCGCGTTCGGCTTTCCAATCAAACTCACCGCCAAGATCCATGTCGCCGCTGACGGTGCTTGTTTTCTCGGTGCGACCAACAATTGGCGCATAGCGAGTCGCAGCTCGCCAAACATCATGGTTTTCTAATACCCAGGTTGTTGGTGCATCTTCGAGTTTGTTTGCTGCAAGTGTGAAGTCGATAATTTCACGCATCTTTGTGGCATTCCACGGTGCCCGTAGGTAAGGAAAATTGAATCCAGTATGTAGCTCATCAGCACGCAAGTATCGTGCGTTTCGTTCCGCAGGTTGTACCCACGCCTCTGCGACGAACACGCGAGCAGGTTCGTATTCATCCGCAACACCACGCCATTCGCGCCACACGTCGTGCAGACCATCTTGATCCCAATACGGGTTCTGCGCAGTTGCGTGACCTTCTTCTAAGACTGGACAGTCTGGATAACCATCGGCTTTAGCTAAGCCGTGTGCAACATCGATTCGGAATCCGTCAATTCCGCGATCAAACCAGAATCGCAAATGACCACGGAATTCAGCACGCACTTCATTGTTGTCCCAATCTAAATCTGGTTGGGATTTATCAAAGATGTGTAAGTACCACCAGCCTGAAGGATTTCCTTCGTGGTCCATGACTTCATGCCAAGTTGGTCCACCAAAAACACTGTCCCAATTATTTGGAACTGACTTTCCACCATCTTGGCCGCGAAGTAAGTGATACTTGGCCCAAGGTCCTTCAGCAAATCTAGTTTTAGCCGGAACTGACGAATCATTGTCAAGTGGATATGCGAGTGCTTCCCTAAACCACGGGTGATCCCATGACGTGTGATTAGGAACGATGTCGATCAACATGCGCATGCCTGCAGCATGGACATCTGTAATCAGATTTTCGATGTCGTCGAGTGTGCCAAACGTTGGCCACACATTGCGGTAGTCCGCAACGTCATATCCAGCATCAAGCATCGGAGATGGGTAATGCGGACTCAGCCAGATGGCATCAACGCCAAGTTCCTTCAGGTACGGAATGCGAGTGCGTATTCCTGGGATATCACCAATCCCGTCACCATTTGCATCAGCGTATGAGCGGGGATAAACCTGATAAACAATGGCTTCGCGCCACCAGTCTGCTGTTCTTTGCACTTGCTAATTCTGGCGTATGAGCCCTTGAGTTATGACGATGGGGTAGCAGGATCTTCAGTGTTCGTAAGCGCGTATGCAGCTCCAACTAAATACGTCCACAACTCGTCGCGTAAATGTGGTTCGCATTCCATTTTGAGCAAAGCCGCTTTCATGCATGCAATCCATCGATCGCGAGCATCTCCATCAATGACGAATGGCATGTGACGCATGCGTAGTCGTGGATGACCACGTTCTTCTTGATACGTTCCAGGTCCACCCCAATACTGCATCAGGAACAGTGTTAGGTGACGACGCGCAGCGCTGAGGTCTTGGTCGACATACATCGGGCGAAGTACGGGATCAACAGCGATGCCTTCATAGAAATAGTCAACGAGTTGAGCAAAAAACTTTTCCCCGCCGACATTGTCATAAAAATTGTCGCTTACGGTCATGGCTTTGGTCCTTGCTGTGGAAGGCGAAGAACTACTGGCACAGACACACCATTGCTATCGAATGCGTTCTTAATACGTTCACGAATTTCTCGGCCAGCAACAACTTGCTTGTCTGGTAAAGCGCGTGCAGTGATACGAACGACAACGGCCTCACCGCTCATCGATTCCACGCCAGCATATTCAGGTCGATCAATAATCAAGTCTTGACTTGCAGGATCATTGTGCATTTCGTCCGCGACTTTCTCAATGATGCTGCGAACTTTGTTCAGGTCAGTGTCGTAGCTCACGGGCACATCAACAATTGCCATGGTCCACCCTTGACTGCGATTTGCAACGCGCAGAATTTCTCCATTGCGGACGTACCAAACAACTCCAGAAAGATCGCGTAATCGCGTGACGCGTAGACCAACATCTTCAACAACGCCGACAACAGGACCGACGTCAACGAGGTCATTAATTCCATACTGGTCTTCGATGATCATAAAGATCCCGGCAAGAAAATCTTTGACGAGCGTTTGTGCACCAAATCCGAGAGCAACACCTACGACACCAGCCGAGGCAAGAATAGGCGCAACATTGATTCCCACGTTGGCCAAGATTGTGATGAGCGAGATGCTCCACACGGCAAATGTGATGACGCTAGACAGAAGTTGACTGATGCTGTCAGCGCGTTGTTCCTTGCGTTTAAACTCGATGACAGCTTCAGGGGTTTCTGGCCTGCCGTTGTCTCGGTGGCGGATTGACATCGCTCTGCGTACTAGCCGATCAAAGAGCCGGACCAGTAAATAGCGCACAAGAATGGTGACCACAACCATAATGACGAGCTGGAGTGGCTTTCCAATTACAGGGTGAAGCACTTTGTCCATGGGTCCTCCTTCGTGCGTAGTCCCATTCTGGCGTAAAGTAGCCGTGTGATGACAAACCTGCGTAAGGTCGCGATGACCGTATCTTCTGTTGCCGTTATTTCCGCTAGCGTCGTTGGTCCAGCGTTTGCTGGCACCCATAACGACGATGGCGAGGATCGCGGAACACCGATGAGCCTCACTCAGGTGATTTTGTGGTTCGTCGTATCACCAATAGCTATTAGTGGCCTAATTTCATTGACAGTTATGGCTCCCGGTTGGGTACGCAAAGCGCGAGCTTCGAGCGTCAACGGCTTTCTTGATGATCCCACGCTCGCCGATCGACAGATCACGGGACATCACG
>CANFOW010000089.1 GCA_947448865.1 Actinomycetota bacterium | reverse complement strand
GGATGCGAATCAGAGGTTAGCGGAATTCCAATATCTGTTGAGCTCAATACTTCGGTTGCCATTGTTCCTAGCGCCTGCCCAAACTGCATACCGAACATAGTTGCGCCCATAGATTGCGCCATCGCCATCAAAGGTCCCGTGAGTGCGCTGATGTCAGGGTTGTTAAGCATCGCACGCATGTTGGCGGCCATCTCGGGTGGCAGACCATTGAGAATCTCGTCCGGGATTTCAAGTGAGCCAATCTGGTCACTTGTTGGCATAAGACTGCTCATTGCTGTTGCTACGCCTTCGGCAACCGGTTCGACTATTGCTTTCCATGAGTCGAAAGTTGAGTTCAGCCATTCTTTGCGGGTCAAGGACACTGCTTGTAGGCCGTTACTGGGAAAGATTGTCGCGTCATTGAGCCACACATCAGCCATGTGAGTGGCAGCTTGGCCGCCTGTTGTGTTTTGGGAGGGTTGATCGCCAGAGGCGTTTAATGCTTCAGCACTAGAGGCGCGTGCAGATTCCCAATCCACCGCACCAGTTGTTGGACCGTTGCGCAGCATTTTGCCGATGCTTTCAAAGATGCCAGCGAGTTCATTGTTATCGCCTTGACCGAATCCAAACGGGATTGACATTGCACTCCACCTTTCGTCAGATTCCCATGGTGCTACGGGCCTGATGTGACAAGAGTATGCCCGCGTAAGGATTTCGTTAATCTCTGGCTGTTCTGCTTGACGCGGAATTTATTGTGGCGAGAACTCCCGTACCCTTGAGGTAATGCCTGAGCATGTTGGCGAACTAGCAATAAGTGTCTGGCGGCTGTGTTCAAGCGCGAGAGTGTTCAAGCGCGAGAGTGTTCAAGCGCGAGAGTGTTCAAGCGCGAGAGTGTTCAAGCGCGAGAGTGAATGAAGAGAGTGGGATTGAAAATGCGTCGGTGGATTCCACGGATGACACTTACGACAGTTGTCGTCGTTCTGAGTTCTCTCGTATGCCTGATTCAAGTTCCTTATGTGCTGCTGACACCTGGTCCAATTTTTAACACAGTCGGCATGGTCGAAGGTCATGACCTCATCACGATTTCCGGCGCAGAAACCTATGCCACGACTGGTTCGCTAAACATGACAACTGTCTCGGAATATGGCGGCCCAGAGACAGGCATCAGTGTGGGTCAAGCACTCTGGGCGTGGATTCATACGTCCGAACGAGTCATGCCGCGCGAAGCGCTGTATCCAGAAAATATGACTGCCGCGCAATCGAATCAACATAATGCGGAGGCATTCAGTTCCTCACAGAGTTTTGCGATTTCAGCGGCAATGAAATTTTTGAAACTACCCGTGGTTGAAACGGTTGTGATTAGCGCGATTGAATCTGGTGGACCTGCTGAAGGCACTCTTCATGCAGCCGATGTCATTGTGGCGGTGGACGGTAAGACAGTGTCGACACCGACAGAAGTCGTGACGTTGATCCGCGCTCAACCTGTTGGTACATCGTTTGTTTTCACAATTCTGCGTGATGGTGTCAAGCACGACTACACACTTGCTACAAAGGCTCGTATTGATGACCCGACTACCCCTGAGAACGAAGCCGGTATCCCGTTTGTTGGAGTCGGTGTCGACAGCAGTTACGCTGCGACGTTCCCGATCACGTTCGGCTTAGACAACGTTGGTGGACCAAGTGCTGGCACCATGTTCGCATTAGGAATTATCGACAAGCTCACACCTGGACCACTTGCTCAAAGTAAGACAATTGCAGGAACAGGCACAATCGACGCAAATGGCAACGTTGGCCCGATTGGCGGAATTGCTCAGAAAATGGTGGGTGCTCGTAGCCATGGTGCAGTCTTGTTCCTAGCGCCAGCTGAGAATTGCAAAGAAGTTGTTGGTCACATTCCGCAGGGCCTAACAGTTACGCCGATGTCAACGCTTGCGCAAGCAGTAACCGCTATAAATGATTTCAATGCTGGTAAACCCTTACCGCAATGTTCGGCAAAGTAGGAGAGTCACGTGCAAGAAATTGAAGCAAGTGAATTAGTCGCGATGCTCGGAAGCGCATTAGTTGTTGATGTACGTGAACCAGACGAGTTTCGCTCAGGACATGTTGAAGGAGCGGTTTCTATTCCACTGTCAATGGTGCCTTTGCGTATGACTGAACTTGATCACGACCAGACCTACTTTGTTATTTGCGAAGTTGGTGGACGTTCAGCGAAAGCATGCGAATTCCTCGAGCAGCAAGGCTTTGACGTCATCAATGTGGCTGGTGGAACTGGTTACTTTCGCTCCAATGGTCTCGCGCTTATTTCTGGCGATTAACTCTTACGCGAAAGTAGCTAAAAGGGCTTCATTGAGTTGCGGTACCAAATCAGCTGCGACTGCAACAGACTGGGCATCGTCGTGGCTCTTTAAACGCAACGCGTTCATTGATTCACCGGTGCGAAGAACTGCACTGACCATGCGCACTTCGTGCTTGTCAGGATGCGCTGCGATGAATTCAAGTACTGAATCATCCTCAGGGAGTTCCACCTCGGGTGGAACAATGATGCGCTCAATCACAACAATTGCGCCAGCAACGTCTATCGGCCATTCAATTGTGGCGAGCATGTCATCTAACGGCAGGTTTGGATCGTCAAGTTCCTGCTCAACAGAGGTCAGCGGTAAATCGCCGCTGAGTTCTAGGTGCGGGTTTGCAGCAAGGAGTTCGTCAGTGCTCACGAGTGCGAACAGTCGCACCGGTTGATCCCATCCAGCCACGCTGACGTGGCTTTCTACCTCGGAAACGATAGCTGGGAGCGCATTCTTCATGCTCTTAGTCTGACGCATTGCGCGAGTTGAGAAGCACCGTAGGCTGGTAGACGTGAGTATGCAGATGGAACAAGCCCCGCGGCGCAGCCCGCTAGCCATTACGATTTTCGTCCTTGCGGCGTTGTTCGTTGTTTTAACGTTTATTTCAGGATTCTGGACAGACTGGCAGTGGTTTGCTTCAGTTGATCACACTCAGGTTTTTAATACCCGCCTAGAGGTTCAAACACTGTTGTGTGTCACAGTTGGTCTGACCACGGCAATTATTGTGTGGCTTGCAGCGCGCCTGGCATATCGAGGACGCCCCATCATTGTTGCCACTACTCCAGAAACGTTGATTCTGGAGCGCTTCCGCGAAAACCTCGAACCTGTTCGTAAAGTTTTGTTCACGCTCGGCCCGATTTTCTTCGGCGGACTCATTGGTTTGTCTGCAGCTAGTCAGTGGCGAACTTTCTTAATGTGGAAGAACAGCACACCGTTTGGCACAACGGACCCACAATTTGGCCGTGACATTTCGTTTTACGTTTTCCAATTACCGTTTTTGAAATTTATGTTGGGCTTTGGATTCACAGTTGTGATTGTTGCCATCATGGTTAACGTCTCAGTGCATTATGTGTATGGCGGATTCCGCAGTACCGGCATTCAAGGTACGAGTAGAAGTGCTCGTTCGCATTTGATGTTTCTTCTCGGAGTTTTAGCGTTGCTCAAGGCAGCAGCATATTCAATCGATAAGTATTCGCTTGCGACAAAATCAGATTCCTTGATGACGGGTTTGCGGTACACGGATGTACATGCGTTAGTTCCTGCAAAAACGATTCTGGCTTACATTGCTCTTGCTACTGCGTTGCTGTTCTTTATCTCGCTGGTTCGCCCAGGTTGGTCACTTCCATTCATTGCGTTTGGTGCAATGCTTGGTGCCTCATTCTTACTTGGCGGCCTATACCCGGC
>CANFOW010000088.1 GCA_947448865.1 Actinomycetota bacterium | reverse complement strand
TTGCCAATCCGCAACTGATCGTGATCCGTCATTCCACTCAACGTTGCCAATGTCATTTCGAATTGAATGTGGTCGTGTAACAAAATTTATTGCAGTGTCAACAAGTTGATTTATTGTGCTGCTGGTTCCAGTAACAATTAATTCAGTGCGGCCATTATGACGACGAACTGCTACTTGTGGCACAACTACGACGGAGTGACCAGGCTGCGATGAAAACGCGAAAGATGCAAAAGCTATTGGCTCATCTCCGCTTGTTCTGGCACACCAAGCCGACCACCAACGTTGCGCGCGACTGAAACGTTCTGGTCCATCGAGTTCAATTCGATCGACTTCGCCCCAAGCCACGAGTCCGTCTTGATTATCTTGAGCACCGCGAACCCACGACAGTCCGCCAGATTCACCAAGTAATGACAGCAAGTTAGGAATATCAGGTACGGCAACAACACGCACGACGTGTTGGTCAGTTGCTTTGTCCGATGACAGCGATGCCGCAATGCTCATAACCACTCAAGCCTAGAGCCAATTAGCAGGCACGGCATTTGCCAACTGCGTATCCCAGCGAGATGTGCACCACGTCACGGGAAATCTGCATTGGGCTTGATTTCGACATTGGTGGCAGACTAGGTGCGTGACCAGACCTGACTTGAACAAAGAACCCCATGAAGTCGCTGCGATGTTTGACAAAGTCGCGGAAAAATACGACATCACAAACGATGTTCTGTCATTGGGACAAACGCGATCCTGGCGTAAGGCTGTTCTTAATGCCGTAGACCCTCAGCCTGGTGAACGCATTTTGGATTTAGCGGCGGGTACAGGAACGAGCACCGAGCCTTTCTTTAAAGCAGGCGCAGATCCGGTTGCTTGTGACTTCAGCGCAGGCATGATCGAAGTCGGCAAAAAGCGTTATCCGCATCTGACATTTGTCCAAGGCGATGCCTTGAATCTCCCATTTGAGGACGCGTCTTTTGATGCAGTGACCATTTCGTTCGGTTTGCGTAATGTCAACAGCACGTTGAAGGCACTGCAAGAGATGTTCCGCGTGACAAAGCCAGGCGGACGGTTGGTCGTATGCGAATTCAGTCACCCGACGTGGTCGCCATTTCGCACGGTGTACATGGAGTACCTCATGAAGGCACTTCCAGCGGTTGCATCAAAAGTATCGAGCGATCCCGAGGCTTACATTTACCTCGCGGAATCAATTCGCGCTTGGCCTAACCAAAGCGAGTTAGCAGCGCTGGTGCTTGAAGCCGGATGGGACAGCTGTGAATGGCGAAACTTGTCAGGCGGGATTGTTGCCCTGCATCGCGCAACAAAATAATCGTCAGTGTGTCCAAGACATCATCGGGTCACGTTTTGATTTCAAGTGCGTCTGACTAAACTGACATTGTGCTCGTGAAAGTTTTCACAAACGCACAAGGGTGCGATTTTGTAAGGCTTCTCGCGCTCTAGGATTGGGTTGCCGTACTTGTTCTATCGGCTGGTACGAGCACCTTGCTAGGAATTTTCTGGCATAACGAGATGGGCAGGTATTAAGACATGGGTCAGGGACACGTATACCTGCCAATACTTTTCCTCGGGCTCCTCGCATTCGGATTTGCTGCATTCTCCGTGGTAACAGCGACCATTACAGGTCCTAAGCGATACAACCGCGCAAAGCTTGAAGCATACGAATGTGGAATTCAACCAACACCACAACCAATCGGTGGTGGCAAGTTTCCGGTGAAGTATTACCTCACGGCAATGCTCTTCATTGTTTTTGATATTGAAATTGTTTTTCTCTACCCATGGGCAGTCACATTTGATTCCTTGGGTCTTTTTGGTTTGGTCGAAATGATCATCTTCATGCTTACTGTTCTTGCTGCGTACGCGTTCGTATGGCGTCGCGGTGGACTTGAGTGGGATTAGGTAGGTAAGTAGCGAATGGGACTTGAAGAAAAACTTCCTAGTGGAGTTCTACTCACAACCGTTGAAGGTCTAGCAGGCTACGCTCGCAAGAATTCACTGTGGCCAGCTACATTCGGTCTTGCATGTTGCGCTATCGAAATGATGGCATCAGGCGCAGGTCGTTATGACCTTGCCCGATTCGGCATGGAAGTGTTTCGCGCTTCACCACGCCAAGCCGACTTGATGATTGTCGCCGGTCGCGTCAGCCAAAAAATGGCACCAGTTGTGCGTCAGATTTACGACCAAATGTCTGCTCCCAAGTGGGTTCTGGCAATGGGCGTATGTGCCTCGTCCGGCGGAATGTTCAATAACTACGCGGTTGTTCAAGGTGTTGACCACATCGTTCCAGTAGACATCTACTTGCCTGGCTGCCCACCTCGCCCTGAAATGCTGATTGATGCGCTGCTCAAATTGCATGATCAAATTTCGGATACACCGCTTGGTGCAAATCGCAAACAGCAAATTCGCGATCTCGAAAACGACGCATTACTTGCAACGCCGACCATTCTGCAGACGGGACTCATGCGATGAGCGACGACTTAGTACCTGCAGGCCAACCTTTGCTTGAGGTTGTGACTGTGCGTGAAGGAATGTTCGGAACACAAGGATCAGGCGACACTTCAGGTTTCGGTGGACTCGTCAGCATCGTTCCAGTTCCTTCAGCATCGGTGCGACCATTCGGTGGCGACTTTGATCTTGTTGCCGATGAATTAATTGCCTCGCTTCCAGATTTCGGCACGAGTGCAGAACGCGCTATTGAAAAAATTGTTATCGAACATGGCGAAATGACAATTCACGTTAATGCCTCTGAACTTGTTGCAGTTGCTCGCACATTGCGCGATGAACCAGGCCTTCGCTACGAACTATGTCTCGGAGTAAATGGCGTTCACTATCCTCATCAGGATGGTCGCGAACTACACGTTGTGTATCAGTTCCGTTCCATCACACATGCACGTACGTTGCGCATTGAAGTTTCGATTGCAGACGAGCATCCGCATGTGCCATCACTGTTTTCTGTTTACCCAACAAATGATTGGCACGAGCGCGAAACATTTGACTTCTTCGGAGTTGTGTTTGACGGCCATCCACATTTGACCCGCATTCAAATGCCAGACGATTGGCAAGGGCACCCACAACGCAAGGATTACCCGCTCGGTGGCATTCCAGTTGAGTACAAGGGCGCCACAGTTCCAGCACCAGATCAGCGGAGGTCATACAACTAATGACTGATACATACGCAGACACATACGAGACCACAACTGGTCGCGTATTTACTGTTCAAGGTCAAGACTGGGATTCCATCACTGGTGCTGCCGAAGGTGAACACGAGCGCATTGTCGTGAACATGGGTCCACAGCACCCCTCGACTCACGGTGTACTTCGCCTAATCCTGGAACTTGATGGCGAAACTGTTACCGAAGCTCGCTGCGGAATCGGCTACTTGCATACCGGCATTGAAAAGAACATGGAGTTTCGTTCGTGGACGCAAGGAGTCACTTTCGTTACTCGTATGGATTACTTGTCACCATTTTTTAACGAAGCTGCTTACTGCTTAGGAATTGAAAAACTTCTCGGGATTACAAACGACATCCCTGAGCGTGCGCAAGTTATTCGCGTGATGATGATGGAGCTCAACCGAATCTCATCGCACCTTGTTGCACTTGCAACCGGTGGCATGGAACTTGGTGCGCTCACAGCAATGATTTTTGGATTCCGCGAGCGTGAAACAATCCTTGATTTGTTCGAGCTAGTCACCGGGCTACGCATGAACAGCGCTTACATTCGTCCTGGCGGTGTCGCGCAAGAC
>CANFOW010000087.1 GCA_947448865.1 Actinomycetota bacterium | reverse complement strand
GTAAAAGACCTCTAGAAGAAACGGATTTACTTAATGTCTAAAATCAAAGTGCAAGGAACTGTCGTTGAACTAGATGGCGACGAAATGACTCGCATCATTTGGCAGTTCATTAAAGAACAATTGATTTTGCCGTACCTAGACGTCAATCTTGAGTATTACGACTTGGGTATTGAAAACCGCGATGCAACAAATGATCAGGTCACAATTGATTCAGCCAATGCAATTAAGAAGCATGGCGTTGGTGTGAAGTGTGCGACTATCACACCTGATGAAGCGCGAGTCGAAGAATTCGGTTTGAAAAAAATGTGGAAGTCTCCAAATGGCACTATCCGCAACATCTTGGGTGGCGTCATTTTCCGTGAGCCAATCATTATTAGCAACATCCCGCGGTTAGTTCCAGGATGGACTAAGCCAATCATTGTTGGCCGCCACGCATTCGGCGATCAGTACAAGGCAACTGACTTCAAAGTCCCAAGTGCCGGCACTCTGACGATGACGTTCACACCAACTGATGGTGGCGAACCGATGGAATTCAATGTGTTTGATTTCCCGGCATCAGGCGTTGCTATGGGCATGTACAACCTTGATGAATCAATTCGCGAATTTGCTCGCGCATCAATGCAGTACGGGCTAAATCGCAACTACCCGGTGTACTTATCAACGAAGAACACAATTTTGAAAGCCTACGATGGCCAATTCAAAGACATCTTCCAGGAAGTTTTTGATACTGAGTTCAAGGCCGCTTTTGACGCAGCTGGAATTACTTACGAACACCGACTCATTGACGACATGGTTGCCAGTGCGTTGAAGTGGGAAGGTGGCTATGTCTGGGCTTGCAAGAACTACGACGGCGACGTTCAGAGTGACACCGTTGCGCAAGGTTTCGGTTCACTTGGCTTGATGACCTCCGTTTTGATGTCGCCTGATGGTCGCACAGTCGAAGCCGAAGCAGCTCATGGAACCGTGACTCGTCATTACCGTCAACATCAGCAAGGTAAGCCAACGTCAACAAATCCGATTGCTTCAATTTTTGCGTGGACTCAAGGTCTTGCACATCGCGGCAAGCTTGATGGCACACCGGAAGTTACGCAATTCGCTGAAACACTTGAACGTGTGTGTATTGAGACAGTGGAAAGCGGCAAGATGACGAAGGATCTTGCAAGCTTGGTGTCACCTGATCAGGCGTATCTCACGACCGAAGATTTCCTTGCTGCAATCAACGAGAATCTACAAAAGGCCATGGCTTAAGTGAGTTCCTTTGGCGTCATGACCGTTAACGTCAATGGCGTTCGCGCTGCGGCACGTAAAGGTGGCCTGGCGTGGATTGGTGAGCAACTTCGCAGTGGTGCTGTGAGCGTTGCCTGCTTGCAAGAAGTTCGTGCGACAACTGACCAGCTACATGAAGTACTCGCGGACGAAGGTTTAGGAGATTTGCACGTTGCAAATCAGGATAGCCTACGTCTGGGACACTCTGGTGTTGCATTGCTCAGCACGCAACGATTACGCAACGTGAAACTTGGGCTCGGTCCCAAAGAATTCGATGGCACAGGTCGGTGGGTTCAAGCAACAGTTGATACAGCTGGTGGACCATTAACCGTTGCTTCGGTCTATGTTTTTGCCGGAGATATCGAAAAGCCTGTGCAGCAAGACAAGTACAAATTTCTCGACACCATGACTAAGTGGTTTACAGCTGCCCAAAAGAACGCTCAGGCCAACAACGAACATTTCTTGGTGTGCGGCGATATCAATGTGGCTCACACAACTGCTGACATTAAGAATTGGAAAGGCAACGTCGGCAAGGCTGGGTTCCATGTTGACGAACGTGCCTATTTGGATACCTGGTTCGACAAAGTCGGCGTTGTTGACTTGGGTCGTACGTATGCGGGATTGGTTGATGGGCCTTACACATGGTGGTCGAATCGTGGCCAGGCATTCGACTCTGACACAGGTTGGCGCATTGATTACCACTTGGCGACCACGCAGTTAGCCCAGAAGTGCACGAATGTTGTTGTGCATCGGGCTGATTCGTATGCCCAGAGATGGAGCGATCACGCTCCTGTGGTAGCTCACTTCGACTTGTAGACTAACTTCTCGTGAGTCAACTCCTACCGATTTTCGGTGCAATCCTTCTGTTCTCGATCCTGGGCGCAGTTTTTGTTGCCTCTGAAACTGCCCTCATTACCTTGCGTGATAGTCAAGTGAAGCGACTGGCTGACACAAAAGGACGTCGAGGCCAGCGCCTTGCCAACCTAGTCAAGAAGCCAAACCGCTTTCTTGCTGCGGGGCAAGTGGGTGTGACTCTCACGGGATTCTTCTCAGCTGCCTATGGCGAGAAGCGCGTCGTCCCGATTATCGCTCCTCGACTTGTAGATCTTGGCTTGTCAGATGGGGTAGCGGAGCTAGTTGCACTCATCGGCTCCACAGTTGCCGTTGCATATCTGGCGCTCGTATTTGCCGAACTGACACCCAAGCGACTGGGACTCCAGCACGCCGAACGATACGCGCTTGCACTCGCTGGCCCACTTGACGTTATGGCAAAAGTCTTTGCTCCGTTCATTGCCCTGTTGTCAACGTCGACAGACCTCGTTGTGCGACTACTTGGTGGTGACCCCAACGCAGGTAAAGAGCAGATTTCAGGTGAAGAACTTCGCGGCATGGTCGCAGCGCACGAAGAACTAACTTCTGTCGAACGCGAAATGATTGACGACGTTTTCGAAGCAGGCGATCGTGCGATTCGTGAAATTATGATTCCACGTACTGAAGTTGCTTTTCTTGATGCAGACCTGCCAACGTTTAAAGCAGTAGCGATAACAAAAGATAAAGCGCACTCGCGATACCCAGTGTGTGAAGATTCCGAAGATGACGTCATCGGCTTTGTGCACATCCGAGATATTCTCGATCCTGATATGAGCAGTCGTTCAATTCGAGTCGGCGACATCGTGCGAGAAGTTATGCGACTCCCAGGTTCAAAGCATGTCATTCCTGCTTTGAGTGCAATGCGAGCACAAGGCCATCACATGGCAATCGTGGTAGATGAATATGGCGGCACTGCTGGAATCATCACGATGGAAGATCTCATGGAAGAGCTCATTGGAGACATTCGCGATGAGTACGACACTGATGAATCTGAAGGTGTCATCCCACAAGGTCGCGACATCATTGTTGACGGTCTCATTAACTTGTCAGATTTCGCAGATGAAACGCGAGTGGAATTGCCTGATGGTCCTTATGAAACAGTCGCAGGCTTTATGGCTTCCGAACTCGGACGCATTCCTATGGTCGGAGACCAGATTGATGTCGATAACCACACCTTGACTGTTGTTGAAATGGATGGACGTCGGGTGTCGCGCATTCGCGTGGTATTGAATGGGACAATAGGCGAGTGACTCCGCGCGTACTTTCAGCAATCCAGCCCACCTCGGCTAGTTTCCACATCGGAAACCATCTCGGTGCATTGCAAAACTGGGTAACAATGCAGGACACTCACGATTGTGTGTATGGAATCGCTGACCTGCATGCCATTACAGTCGAGCAGGATCCTGTCCAGCTACGCCAACAAACCCTTGTTTCTGTTGCGCAATTAATTGCGTTAGGCATTGATCCGAACAAGTCAATCTTGTTTGTGCAAAGCCATGTGGCCGAACATGCACAGTTGATGTGGGCTTTGTCGTGCATTACTGGCCTTGGCGAAGCAAATCGCATGACGCAGTTCAAAGACAAAGCGGCTAAAGGCGGAGCATCATCGGCAAGCGTTGGTTTGTTGACGTATCCAATTTTGCAAGCCGCAGATAT
>CANFOW010000086.1 GCA_947448865.1 Actinomycetota bacterium | reverse complement strand
TCAGCAGCCATGCACACCGCATCAACAATTGCACGAGGCCGTTCCGCAAGATAAGGCGACACGAAGGAAGCAAAGTGAGTTGAGGCAGCACGCGAATCTGCAGGCGTTGCATGTCGATACTTGCCTGTTAAGACACCTCGTCCTAGAGGCGACCACGCTACAACCCCAATGCCATGCGCTATTGCCGCAGGTATAACTTCGCGTTCTATCCCACGTTGCACTAACGAATACTCCATTTGAGTGGCAACAAGCGGGCTTGCGTGAGACAAGAGTTCCTGTGTGCGAGCAGCATCAGCAAGTTGCCAGCCGGAATAGTTAGAAACTGCGGCATAACGTACGCGACCAGTCGTAATGGCGTAATCAATTGCCGAGAGTGTTTCTTCCAAAGGTGTGTTCGGATCCCAAGCGTGAACGTTCCACAAGTCGATGTGCGAGCGTCGAAGTCGTCGCAACGAACCATCCAATGCACTCAGCATGTGTCCTCGAGAGGTATTCCGCCGTCGCGGACCTCGTACGCTGCCTGCCTTAGTCGACACAATAACGTCGGGATGTTCGCGTAGAAATTCGCCAACAATCTCTTCGGAGATTCCATCGGCATACACGTCGGCAGTATCAATAAATCGACCACCGGCATCATAGTAAATGTTGAATTGGTCTCGAGCTTCGTGAATGTCGGTATCTCGACCCCAGGTCATAGTTCCCAGACCGAATCGCGACACGAATAAGCCGCTATTACCTAGTCCCCGAACTTCCATATGTTCACGCTAGCGTTTTACAGGTAGTTGAGCGTCTCACCGTGTCTGCGTGTCTACCTGAAGTGGAGAAATCGTGACTGATCATTTGTCGTGGCTGCAAGCATTGGTGCTTGGAATTTCGCAAGGATTGACGGAGTTTCTGCCCGTTTCCTCATCGGCACACACGCTGATTGTTTCCCGACTATTTAATTGGCCAGATCCAGGCGCAGCGTTTACGGCAGTCACCCAGGTTGGAACAGAACTTGCGGTCATCTTGTATTTCCGACGAGACATCATGTCAATCATTGGAACCTGGCTTCGTAGCTTGACGAATAAGGCGTTACGTTCTGATCCCGCAGCACGCATGGGGTGGTACGTCATTTTAGGAACGTTGCCAATCGGGGTGCTTGGAATTGTTTTTAAGGATGCCATTGAAACCACAGCTCGCAATCTCTGGATTGTTGCACTGGCATTAGTCATCATGGGTCTAGTTCTTGGTTATGCAGATTCATCTGCCAGTCATGTCAAGACCGATGAAGATTTGAAACCCCGTCATGCAGTTTTATTCGGCATTGGTCAGGCGATGGCGTTGATACCGGGTGTATCTCGATCAGGCGCAACTATTTCGGTTGGACTTTTTATGGGCTTTAAACGAGATGTTGCGGCTCGTTATTCGTTCCTTCTTGCAATTCCTGCAGTGTTAGCAAGTGCCTTGCTTGAAGTACCAAAGATTGGCGCCGACACTTATGTGAACTGGCCCGCGACAGTTGTTGCAACAGTTGTTGCTTTCGCGGTTGGCTATGGCGTAATTGCAACATTGATGAAATACATCCAGACCAAGTCGTTTAAACCATTTGTGATTTATCGCGTCGGTCTCGGTCTGATTCTGATTGGATTACTCGCCACAGGCACTATTTCGGCAACGTAAACCAGACCTTAAAGCCAACCTGATTTTTTGAATGCTCGCCACATAGCGGCACAAGCTGTGGCCATGAGGCCGAGTGCACCGAAGTAGCCGTACTTCCAATCAAGTTCTGGCATGTGAGCAAAGTTCATGCCGTAGATGCCAGCAATCATGGTAGGTACAGCGGCGATGGCTACCCATGCAGAAATTTTTCGCATGTCTTCGTTTTGTCGCAATGATTGGCGAGACATTGAGGCGGTCAAAACGGAAGACAAAAGACTGTCTTGGTTGTCAACTTGCTCACCAACGCGAAGTATGTGTTCTCCAAGGTCTTGGAAGTCGCCGAGTAGCGCGTGTGGAATCGCCGAGCTGGTCTTAGCGACAAAAACCTCTGCGGCACCCGTTAGGGGAGCAACGGCTCGACGGATTTCTAAGTTTTCGCGCTTAAGCCGGTAGATAGTTGCGGCATCATCTGTGCGCGATGGTGCGAAAACTGCTTCTTCAACTTCCGAAATATCTTGAGCCACACCATTTGCCACACTGACATATCCATCAACGATATGGTCCAAAATCGCGTGAATAACTGCCAGTGGTCCAAGTTGAGTGCGCACCGGAGAATGATCAATTGTGCTTCGAATGGAATCTAATGATCCAACCCCACCGTGTCGCACAGTGACAACGTGAGAGTGGTCAAAAAATATCGCAAGCTGTCCAGTGAACACGTCGCTGGTTTCATCAACGTATTGCAAGATTTTGACGACAATGAATCCGCTAGTTTCACCGTGCCAATCAACACTTGGGCGTTGGCTTGGGTTCATGGCATCGTCAATTAAAAGGTCGGGCAAACTCAGTGCCTTTTGAACGACATCAAGCTCGTCTGCTTGCGGATCAGAAAATCCAATCCATAAAAACGTGTCATCATCTGGGTCTGATGCTTGAACCCAGTCACTTGTGACTCGCTGCTCAACATTGCGGTGATCAACTGCAGGACCATCGACCAGAATTCCATTGCGGTACAACCCGTAACCCATCAACATACTGACAACCTTGCCACGCATTACGCTAGAAGTGTGGGAGTGCTCTTACTTATTCGACATGGTCGGACTGCGGCAAATGTCGATGGCGTTTTGGCTGGTCGATTGCCAGGCGTCACGCTAGACGACGTAGGGCGCGAAACGGCGTCTCGCTTGAGCCAACGCCTTGAGAATGTCACGGTCGCACACGTAGTCAGCAGCCCGCTAGAACGAACCGTGGAGACTGCACAACTGGTTTTCGCAGATCGTGTCCCAGTTACGCTCGACAATCGCCTTGTCGAGTGTGACTACGGCGATTGGCAGGGCCGACTACTAAGCGAGCTTGCACTCGAAGACATGTGGAAAGTTGTTCAGCAACGACCTGACGAGATGATTTTCCCTAACGGTGAGGCAATGAGCGACATGGCGAAACGTGCCGCGAGCGCGATGCGCGAATGGGATGCCAAGCTAACCGAAGAGCACGGCAGCAATGTTGTGTGGGCAGCGATTAGCCATGGGGATGTCATCAAAGCGATTTGTGCTGATGCCTTAGGTCTGCCGTTAGCGAAATTTCAGAAAATACTTGTTGATCCTGCGTCTGTCAGCGTGATTCACTACGGCGAACACGGTTCATCAGTTGCCAAACTGAACGACACAGGCGATGGTTGGATTGCTGCGTTAAACAAAGCAATTGATGAACCCACACTTGGTGGGCAAAGTGGGAAGGAGCAGGAGTAGTGGCCCGGTTCGTACACCTCTTTGACAATCCTGCTCGCTTCGTTGCCGGCACAGTTGGTGTACCTGGCGAACGCACATTTTTTCTGCAAGCGCGGGATAAGAATCGATTGATTAGTGTCGCACTTGAAAAAGAACAAGTGCGCCTGTTGGCGGACCGACTTAATGACCTGCTCAATCAAGTATCAGTCGCAGAAGGTTTGGACTCGTTGTACAGCGGTCCTGCTGATCTCGAACCACTAGATAGTCCAATCGAAGAAGAATTTCGCGTTGGAACGCTTGCTCTGGGGTGGAATGGTTTAAGTCGTCAGGTGATCATTGAAGCTCATGCCCAGACCGAATTACTCATGGATGTTCCTGACTTAGAGGAAGACTCTGAGGACGGACCCGATTTGTTACGCGTACGGGTTACCGCCCAATCAGCTCGGGCGTTCGCACAACGTGCCATGTCAGTTGTGTCAGCAGGTCGCCCTCCATGTCCGTTGTGTGACCAGCCCCT
>CANFOW010000085.1 GCA_947448865.1 Actinomycetota bacterium | reverse complement strand
TTGATGGCTTACCGAATTCATGCGTTCATGTTTCCGTTGTGGACCTTTGCTGTAATTGCTGGTGCAATTTGGGCAGAAGCTGCGTGGGGACGTTATTGGGGTTGGGATCCAAAAGAAACTTGGGCGTTTATCACGTGGGTTATTTACGCTGCTTATTTGCATGCTCGCGCGACTGTGGGATGGCGTGGTCGCAAGGCGGCTTATGTGGCGCTGTTGGGTTTTGGTGCAATCATGTTCAATTACTTCATTGTGAACATGTACGTCAGTGGATTACATTCTTACTCAGGTTTGAACTAGCAGTTTCAACTCGCTAACTAGTGGCGAGTGCGGTCAAACTGTCGACGTATCACGGGGTCGTTATCTGGAGCACGGTCGAAATCATCGTCCCAACCACCGCCTCCACCACCACGAACCGCGCCAAACAGAATCCATAAGATCGGTCCGACTATCGGTGCCAGAACAATCACCACAAACCAGACTGGTTTACTTAAGTTGCGCGGAGTCGGTGTCTGAATCCAGTCGCTGAACGCATAGACGAATAGTCCAAATGCGAGAAAAACCAGAAAGAACCGAGGCATGCCTCTATCTTGCCCTGATGCGATGACGAATAACACACCAGCACATGCTGAATCCTGTGGTGTTTGTGATGTGTTCGCCTCTGGCGTAGCAATTTAGCGCAATCCCTTGCCGCTATGGGGAACACTTGAGACAACGATCTCGTTGCACTGTAAAGCAAGGCGCACAAGTCACCAACCGCGTCTAGCATTGAGACAAGAGACTTGAGGAGTAGTTCATGTTCGAGAGGTTTACTGACCGGGCCCGTCGGGTAGTTGTTTTGGCTCAAGAAGAAGCACGAATGCTAAATCACAACTACATCGGCACTGAGCACATTTTGCTTGGTCTGATTCACGAAGGTGAAGGCGTTGCCGCCAAGGCTCTAGAGAGCATGGAAATTTCACTTGAGGCCGTGCGTGCTCAAGTTGAAGAAATCATTGGCCAAGGGCAACAGGCTCCAAGCGGTCACATTCCGTTTACTCCTCGTGCAAAAAAAGTTCTCGAGCTTTCGCTGCGTGAAGCACTCCAGCTGGGTCACAACTACATTGGTACCGAGCACATTCTGCTCGGACTTATTCGCGAAGGTGAAGGTGTAGCTGCTCAAGTTTTGGTGAAACTCGGTGCAGACCTCAATCGTGTTCGCCAGCAAGTTATTCAGTTGCTTTCTGGTTACCAAGGCAAAGAGCCACAGTCCGCTGGCTCAGGACCTGCAGAAGGAACACCGTCAACGTCACTAGTTCTTGATCAGTTTGGTCGTAACCTCACACAAGCTGCGCGTGACAATCAACTTGATCCTGTTATCGGTCGTACCTCCGAGATGGAACGCGTGATGCAGGTGCTGTCACGCCGTACCAAGAACAACCCAGTACTCATTGGTGAACCTGGTGTTGGTAAGAGCGCAATTATCGAAGGTCTTGCCCAAAATATTGTGAAAGGCAACGTTCCGGAAACGTTGCGCGATAAGCAAATCTATTCACTTGACCTAGGTGCTTTAGTTGCTGGCTCGCGTTACCGCGGTGATTTCGAAGAGCGCCTGAAGAAAGTGCTTAAAGAAATTAAGCAACGTGGCGATGTCATTATTTTCATTGACGAGATCCACACCCTAGTTGGTGCTGGTGCAGCCGAAGGCGCAATCGATGCTGCCAGCATGCTTAAGCCAATGCTGGCTCGTGGTGAGCTTCAAACAATCGGTGCAACGACTCTCGACGAGTACCGCAAGTACATTGAAAAGGATGCTGCGCTAGAGCGTCGTTTCCAACCAATTCAGGTCAGCGAACCGACCCTTGCACACACAATTGAAATTCTTAAGGGATTGCGCGATCGTTACGAAAACCATCACCGCGTCACAATTACAGATGCTGCGATTGTGGCAGCAGCAACAATGGCGGATCGGTACATCAATGACCGATTCCTGCCAGACAAAGCAATTGACTTAATCGATGAAGCCGGTGCTCGCTTGCGGATTCGTCGCATGACAGCTCCACCAGATTTACGCGAATTCGACGAGAAGATTGCCAGCGTGCGAATGACGAAAGAGTCTGCAATTGACTCACAGGACTTCGAACGTGCAGCCGCCTTACGCGACGATGAAAAGAACTTAATCACTGCACGCGCAGCTCGCGAAAAGGAATGGAAAGACGGCGACCTCGATGTTGTTGCGCAGGTTGATGAGGAAATCATCGCTGAAGTACTTGCTGCAACGACGGGAATCCCGGTTTTCAAACTCACCGAAGAAGAGTCACAACGTTTGTTGACCATGGAAGGCGAATTACATCGCCGAGTCATCGGTCAAGAGCAAGCTATAAAGGCTCTGTCCCAAGCGATTCGTCGTACTCGTGCCGGACTCAAGGATCCCAAGCGTCCAGGTGGCTCGTTCATCTTTGCTGGCCCATCTGGTGTTGGTAAGACTGAATTGTCGAAGACACTTGCTGAGTTCCTTTTCGGTGATGAAGATTCACTGATTTCACTTGACATGTCTGAATACAGCGAGAAGCACACAATCTCACGATTGTTTGGGTCTCCTCCGGGATTCGTTGGCTATGAAGAAGGCGGCCAACTTACAGAAAAGGTTCGCCGTAAGCCGTTCAGTGTCGTGTTGTTCGATGAAATCGAAAAGGCACATCCAGACATTTTCAACTCGCTTTTACAGGTTCTCGAAGATGGTCGTCTTACAGACGCGCAAGGTCGTGTCGTTGACTTCAAGAACACCGTTGTCATCATGACAACTAACTTGGGAACACGCGACATCGCCAAGGGTGTGAACCTCGGATTCGCTGATGCTAGCGACACCCAGACTTCGTACGAGCGTATGAAGGCGAAGGTTAATGACGAACTCAAGCAACATTTCCGTCCAGAGTTCCTTAACCGCATTGATGACATTGTTGTGTTCCATCAACTCAGCCAAGGTGAAATTGTCGAGATTGTGGATCTCATGATTAACAAGCTTGATGCGCGTCTCAAGGACAAGGACATGGCGCTGGAGTTAACTCCTGCAGCTAAGGCATTGCTTGCAACTCGTGGCTACGATCCTGTCCTTGGTGCACGTCCACTACGTCGAACGATTCAACGTGAAATCGAAGATCCGTTAAGCGAGAAGATGCTGTACGGAGATTTGAAGCCCGGCGAAATCGTCATTGTCGATGTGGAAGGCGAAGGCACCGAAGCAGCGTTCACATTCCGTGGCGAATTTAAGGGCGAAATTTCCGACCTTGAAATTGAAGCGGCAACTGCCAGCGAATAATTCGTTAAATAACAGTGCCCCTGGTTTTGCGACCAGGGGCACTGTTGCGTTCAGAACTTCGACTGAGGTTTCCTCACGTTTGCTCATCAAACACAACTTGTGTGGGTGAGAGCAACGTGGCTATGACTTGCGTCGGAACTTGATGTTCTTGAGCCTGCGAGAGAAGCTCGAAGGCTCTTCGTCAAGATCCTCTACACCTTCGTCGTACACAAATTCATCCGACTTGAAGAGTAGTGCTTTGACCTGTCCGGTGAGACCGACAAGAGCCGGTGCACTTGCTCGGCTAGCAACAATCAGAAGTGGAATCCCGATGAGTAATCCGAGAAGTGCTAGTGCTGGAGAAGCAATGCTGGCACCCTTTGACTCGAGCGTTACGTTCACAGGAGTTATTGACTGAGTTGAGCCATCCCCTGACGTCGTAGTTCCGCCTGTGCCACCAGTCGTGCCATCAGTTGTCGTACCGCCCGTTGTGCCATCAGTTGTCGTACCGCCCGTTGTGCCATCAGTTGTCGTACCGCCGCCGGATGAATTGCCTGCACTGTTCGCTCCGGCACCGAGTGACCCGCTGAAAGTCGGGTTGTTGCAATTTTCCTTTGTGGCTTTGTCAGGGATGTCAACGTGACCAGGAATGTTTCGAATTGCATCGAATACAACCTGTACCAAGTTTGGTGACAACG
>CANFOW010000084.1 GCA_947448865.1 Actinomycetota bacterium | reverse complement strand
GTGTCATCATCTGGGTCTGATGCTTGAACCCAGTCACTTGTGACTCGCTGCTCAACATTGCGGTGATCAACTGCAGGACCATCGACCAGAATTCCATTGCGGTACAACCCGTAACCCATCAACATACTGTCAACCTTGCCACGCATTACGCTAGAAGTGTGGGAGTGCTCTTACTTATTCGACATGGTCGGACTGCGGCAAATGTCGATGGCGTTTTGGCTGGTCGTTTGCCAGGTGTCACGCTAGACGACGTAGGGCGCGAAACGGCGTCTCGCTTGAGCCAACGCCTTGAGAATGTCACGGTCACACAGGTAGTCAGCAGTCCTTTAGAACGGACCGTGGAGACTGCGCAACTGGTTTTCGCAGATCGTGTGCCTGTTGCGCTCGACAATCGCCTTGTCGAGTGTGACTACGGCGACTGGCAAGGTCGACTGTTGAGCGAACTTGCGCTCGAAGACATGTGGAAAGTTGTTCAGCAACGACCTGACGAGATGATTTTCCCTAACGGCGAGGCAATGAGCGACATGGCGAAACGTGCCGCGAGCGCGATGCGCGAATGGGATGCCAAGCTAACCGAAGAGCACGGCAGCAATGTTGTGTGGGCAGCGATTAGCCATGGGGATGTCATTAAAGCGATTTGTGCTGATGCCTTAGGTCTGCCGTTAGCGAAATTTCAGAAAATACTTGTTGATCCTGCGTCAGTCAGCGTGATTCACTACGGCGAACACGGTTCATCAGTTGCCAAACTGAACGACACAGGCGATGGTTGGATTGCTGCGTTAAACAAAGCAATCGATGAACCCACACTTGGTGGGCAAAGTGGGAAGGAGCAGGAGTAGTGGCCCGGTTCGTTCACCTCTTTGATAATCCTGCTCGCTTTGTTGCTGGCACAGTTGGTGTCCCTGGCGAACGCACATTTTTTCTGCAAGCGCGGGATAAGAATCGATTGATTAGTGTCGCACTTGAAAAAGAACAAGTTCGCCTGTTGGCTGACCGGCTTAATGACCTGCTCAATCAAGTTTCAGTCGCAGAAGGTTTGGACTCGCTGTACCTCGGTCCTGCTGATCTCGAACCACTTGATAGTCCAATCGAAGAAGAATTTCGAGTTGGAACGCTTGCTCTGGGGTGGAATGGTTTAAGTCGTCAGGTCATCATTGAAGCTCATGCCCAGACCGAATTACTCATGGATGTTCCTGACTTAGAGGAAGACTCAGAGGACGGACCAGATCTGTTACGCGTACGGGTTACCGCCCAATCAGCTCGGGCGTTCGCACAACGTGCCATGTCAGTTGTGTCAGCAGGTCGCCCTCCATGTCCGTTGTGTGACCAGCCCCTCGACCAGCGAGGACATATTTGTCCGCGTGCGAATGGCTATCGCAGACGAGGTTAGACGCTTCCTTCGGTATGCATTCACTAGCCTGTGTGCCATAGGGTAAATCCCATGTCTCCGCACCCACAGCACAGGCTTTCTCTGATGAGCGTGTCTGCGCATGGCGTTGCACTGACCATTGGCTCGGGCATCTTTATTATTTTGGGCGAGGCCGCACATCATGCGGGCCGCTTCACGTGGCTGGCATTCTTGATCGCAGGGACTCTTGCTGGATTGACAGCATTTTCATATGCGGAACTGTCCTCGATGTTTCCTCGCTCAGGTAGCGAGTACCTTTACGCGCACGCAGCATTCCCTGATCCAGTGGCGCAACTTGCGATGTGGACGAACGTATTTATTTTGATTGTTGGTTCGGGTCTGTTTTCGTTTGGTATCGCAGAGAACTTAAATCAATTCCACCACATCAATATTCGGTGGGGCGCGGGAATCACTCTCGTAGTTGCATCACTGATTGTGTTGACTGGGTTACGTAGTCTCAATGCATGGGTCGTTGGGTCCGTCGTTGTTCAACTCGTCATCATGATGCTTGTTGTTGTTGCGAGTTTCTTTCTGCCAGAACATGAAGAAGCGACGACAAATCCACACATGTCCGGAATTCTTGCGGCAGCGGCATTAGTCTTTCTCACCTATGGCGGATTTGATGAGGTCGCAGCCTATTCAGATGACATGCATGCACCGCATAAAAATGTGCCCCGTGCAATTTTCATTGTGCTAAGCGTTTGCACATTTGTATACGTTGCCTTTTCACATTCAGTGGTCAAGGTGCTTGGTGTTGAGGGAGCCGAATCTTCGGTTGATCCCGTCTCAGGAACGCTCGTTCAATTCATGGGAACTGCGGGTCGCAATCTCGTCCTGATTGGCATTTTGTTCGCATGTGGAAACTCATTACTTGTAGCACTTAATGGTGCAGCCACAATTCTTCACAAGTGGTCACTTGACACGGTTCAGTTCACATCATTAGAAAAACTTGATCACCGGGGTATTGCCCGCCCTGCGTTATTTTGGGTAACGCTCGGTGCGATGTCCTGCGTAATCAATGGAAACATTGGTCGACTTGCTCAGTCAGCGGACTTCGCTATTTTCATTCTTTTCGCGATTGTTAACATGTCTGTGATTTCTCTGCGCCGCAGCAAGCCACGAAACGTCCGACCTTTTCGAATCGCCGGACAGATATTTGGTTTGCCACTTGTTCCTGTCCTTGGATTGATTCTGAGTCTGACTCTCATAACGCGCATTTCTCATCAAGGACTGCTTGATGGAACGTTGTCTTTTATCGGCGGAATTATTGCAATAGGTCTTGTCAGCAGAAAACGAACAGGTCGTCGTAGTTTTGCCTTTGTTAAAACACCGGCCATGGAATTGCAGGCCACTGCGGGCTCGGAGTCGGGTAGATCCGATTCGTGACAAGTTCTTGAGCGCGTAGTTCAAGTTGAAATATTTCATCTTGGGCTAACAACTCGTGAAGCTCGTTGTGAGACGGCAAATTCTCACTAAATTTTTCAAGATCAACAATGAGGCTTTCCTCAATGGGTTGATCAATAAATCCCCACAACACGGTACGAAGTTTGGGATCAACGTTAAATGAGACCCCATTATCAATTCCGTAATGATGACCATCAGAAGTGGTCAAAATGTGCCCAGCTTTGCGATCGCCGTTGTTCACAAGAGCATCAAATATCGCAAGTCGACGCAGTCCGTCATCATCTGCGTGAGCCAGCGCAACTTCGTTCCTGTCTTCATCGAATCCGTGTAACACTGTGATCCATCCAGGCGGAATCTGATGAGGCGGAACAACATCTACTGCGGTGATGTCGCCCTCGATCCACAGTTGCAAACTTCCCAACCCGGAAGGGCCTTCAACAAGTTCAGTGGGAGGAACGACGTCCCATCCTAAGAGCGAGCTAACGACATAGGCAGCACGCTCACGATTTGCCAACGTGCCTTCTGGGAAATCCCACAATGGACGTTCACCTGAAATCGGCTTGTAAATGTATTGGGTTCCGTCACGTTCAACGAGCATCGCATCATTTGATGCATTGACCAAGCGACCTAAAACGGTTAAGTCGACAGTCACACAATCCCTAAAAGGGCATCGATAGTTCGGGCCATTGACTTAGATGACACATCGTCGTCTGTTGGCTGCGCAAGTGAGGCTGCGACCCACGCGTCGACGAGGCGAAGTGCTTTAGGAGTATTAAGGTCATCGGCCAAAGCTGCAGCGATGTCAACGCTGATGTCGGCAACGCCGCTTGGTTGGCTTAAGGCAGAGCGCCACTGCGCGAGTCGTTCAATGCCTTTGGTGAGGTTTGAATCAAACCATTCCCAGTCACTGCGATAGTGATTGCTCAGAATGGTTAATCGAATAGCCATTGGGTCGACACCTTGCTGGCGCAACTTTGAAACGAAAACCAAGTTTCCGAGCGACTTACTCATTTTCTTTCCATCAAGACCCACCATGCCGGTATGCATAAAAACACTTGCAAATGGTGTGACACCCGATGCTGATTGTGCATGTGCAGCGCTCATCTCGTGGTGTGGGAATTTCAGGTCACTTCCGCCGCCTTGAACGTCAATAGACGCGCCTAGGTATTCCATGGCGATAGCAGCACACTCGATGTGCCAGCCAGGTCGACCAGCACCAAGTTCGGTAGGCCACGAAGGATC
>CANFOW010000083.1 GCA_947448865.1 Actinomycetota bacterium | reverse complement strand
AGCCGTTCGGTTGCCTATCACGGCACACCTCAAGGCGCGTTGGCAATCACTGGTATTCCGGATGCAAAGAAGTATTTCGAACCGTTGACCCCTGGTGGTTTCCGCGTTCCGAACACAAACTTCTACCGCGCACCGATTCACCAAGACGACATCAAGGCTTATGGCCGTTGGGCTGCCGATCGCATTGAAGAAGCGATTTTGTTCGAAGGCGCCGACACTGTTGCTGCTGTCTTCCTTGAGCCAGTACAAAACTCGGGTGGATGTTTCCCACCACCTCCGGGCTACCTCGAGCGCGTTCGCGAAATTTGCGATGAGTACGACGTGCTCTTTGTTGCCGACGAAACGATTTGTGCGTTTGGTCGTATTGGTGACATGTTCGCAATGAGTCGCTTCGGTGTTAACCCAGACATCATCACAACTGCAAAGGGAATGACTTCGGGTTACTCCCCTATCGGTTGCATGATTGTTGGCGACAAGATTTTCGAACCGTTCAAGAAGGGCACTAACTACTTCGCACACGGTTACACCTTTGGTGGTCACCCAGTGTCTGCTGCAGTTGCGCTTGCTAACCTCGACATTTTTGAAAAGGAAGGCATTAACCAGCACGTTCGCGATAACGAGAACGACTTCCGTCGCACCCTTGAAAAGCTCAAGGACCTCGACATTGTTGGCGATGTTCGTGGCGAAGGTTTCTTCTACGGAATCGAACTCGTTAAGGACAAGGTCACCAAGGAATCATTCAACGACGACGAGTGTGAGCGCTTACTACGCGGTTACCTCTCGAAGGCGCTGTATGACAATGGCTTGTATTGCCGCGCCGATGATCGTGGCGACCCCGTTATTCAGCTTGCTCCACCGCTGATTATCGGACAGCCAGAGTTCGATGAAATCGAACAAATTCTGCGTGCTGTGCTTGTTGAAGGTATGAACATCCTCTAATGACACACGATGTAGGCGCGACGGACCGGACAAAGGTCCGTCGCGCTCCACAGAAAACAGTGACCGAGCGCGACACTGTTAATGCGATTCTCGATGCTGGACTCGTTGCACACGTGTCATGCGTCATTGATGGGCAACCTTTTGTGATGCCGGTTGGTTATGCGCGCGATGGCGATCGAGTGCTCATTCACGGGTCTTCGGCTTCACGTTTATTTAAGGCACTTGCTGCAGGGCAGCCAACATGTTTCACCGTGACGTTGCTCGATGGGCTAGTCCTTGCTCGCAGTGCCTTTGAATCGAGCATGAACTACCGATGCGTGATTGCACTCGGAGTCTGCGAAGTTCTCGAAGGCGATGCTAAAGAAGCAGCCCTGCTTCGGATTACAGATTTCTTGCTTCCGGGTCGCACCGCTCACGCTCGCGTGTCGGCGCCCCAAGAATCAAAAGCAACGTACATGCTCGCACTGCCACTTGATGAAGTGTCATGCAAAGTCAGCGACAAGTTTCCTGAGGACGACCCAGACGACCTGAAAGACCCTATTTACTCAAACATTTGGGCCGGCTACGTGCCTATTAAAGAAGTATTCGGCGAAGCCGTTCCCGATCCGCTCACTGTTGAACGTGGACTCGAGACTCCCGATTACGTCAATGCCTGGACCAGATAATCAGCGAGGTAGTCATGAAAGAGTTTCGTAATCCATCGTTCTGGTGGGACACATTGCCCGAAGAGTTGTCTGGTGGACATCGCGATTCGTTAACCAATGACATTTCAGTTGATGTGGCAATCGTTGGCGCGGGGTACACGGGTCTCTGGACTGCGTACTACCTACAGCGCGCTAATCCGGAATTGTCGATTGCAATTCTGGAAGCGCAGATTGCTGGCTTTGGTGCTTCGGGCCGCAACGGTGGTTGGTGTTCGGCTTACTTCCCTACCGAGATCGACAAACTCGCTTCAATGAGTTCACGTAACGACGCAAAGAACATGCAAGACGCTATGCATGCAACAGTTGGCGAAGTGCATGATGTGATTCGCGCCGAAAAAATTGACTGTGATTGGCAACAAGGCGGCGCAGTTGGTTTTGCGCGTACACCTCTGCAATGGCAACGCGCTCAGGAATACATTCATCACTGGGAATCATGGGGATACGGTGCTGAACATTACGCGTTACTGAATCGCGATGAAGCTAATGCTGTTGGTCGGGTAACTAACGCACTGGGTGCAACGCGCTCGGCACATGTTGCTGCAATGAATCCCGCGAAGCTTGTGCGCTCACTTGCTCAAGTTGTGGAATCACGCGGAGCCACAATTTACGAACACTCACCTGTGACATCAATCGCACCGCATGTTGTGGTGACAGATCAAGCCAAAGTCAATGCTCGGTTTATTGTGCGCGCTACTGAGGGTTACACACCGACACTCGATGGCATGAAGCGCGCGATTGCACCTATCTATTCGTTGATGGTGGCCACTGAACCGTTGTCGCAGGACATCTGGGATCAGATTGGTTTTGATTCCCGCGCAACGTTTACAGACTGGCGCAATTTAATTATTTACGGACAACGCACAGCCGATGGCCGTTTCGCATTCGGTGGTCGTGGGGCTCCCTATCACTTTGGATCATCTATCAAGAGTGAATACGACCAACACGCATCGGTGCACGCTGGAATTGTTGAAGTCCTCAAGGAACTTTTCCCAGTGCTTGGTGATGTTGCAATAACGCACACTTGGGGTGGCCCGCTGGGTATCGCTCGTGACTGGATGGCTTCGGCTGGGTTGGATGCTGAAACTGGCATTGCTTGGGCCGGTGGCTACGTAGGCGATGGTGTGGGAACCACGAACCTGTCTGGTCGCACGTTGGCTGATTTGATCACCGGAACACAATCCCCGCTGACTACATTGCCGTGGGTAAACCATAAATCGCCGTCATGGGAACCAGAACCGCTGCGCTGGCTCGGAGCCAACGCTGGATTGCGCGTCATGACCTGGGCCGACAACGCCGAAGACCGCAGCGGTAAGCCATCCAAACTCGGAAACTTTGTTTCTCGATTCCTTGGCCAGTAGTCAGATACATACGTGACTGCAATCTTTTTATCGTTGTTGGCTGCTGGCCTGTATGGTGTTGGCGATTTCTGGGGCGGACTAGCATCGCGTCGCACAAACATTTTGCGCATTTTGCCAACTATTTTGTTCACAGGTTCGTTGACAATCTTTGCGCTAATCCCCTTTCTTGGAGCATCTTTTACGCCTGACTCGATTCGCGCTGGAGTCATTGCTGGCGTGTTCGGCACCGCGGGCTTTGTGTTGGTGTACTCAGCACTCGCAATCGGACCGATGGGTGTGGCATCGGCAATCATCGCAGTGCTTGCTGCGGGAATTCCGTATGGACTTGATTTAATTCGCGGAACGCATTTGAGCGCACTGGGCGTCATCGGATCAATCTTGGCTTTTGTTTCCATTTTGTTGGTTTGTCGATCAACTGAAGAAGCGACACATCCAGTCACGCGCAAGTTAATTGTGTTGTCTGTCATTGCTGGTTTTGCAGTTGCAGGATTCTTTTTAGGTCTTGCGCTTGCACCACAAGACAGTGGGCTTGCGCCAATTACAGTGACACGTGGTATTCAACTAACGATGGTTATTATTTTTTGGGCTACACGACGCAAGAAATTCACCGGTGACAAACCCGATCACAAGATGGGTGTTGGTTCAGGTATCGCCGATGCGTTAGCAGCTGCGGCCTTCATATTCGCAACTCACTCGGGAAGCTTGGCTGTGGTCGCAATTGTGACCAACCTCTACCCCGCGATCACTTTGCTGTTCGCTCACTTTGTGATTCACGAAAAACTTGAGCGCCACCAGATTGTGGGAATGATCGGTGCTTGCGCTTCGGTGGGATTGCTGACTCTGGCTTAGGCAACGGTCCATCGCTCGCTTCATGTCTCACAGACGAGATAGATAGAATCTTTCAGGCGAAATCGAACATTGGAGTGAGTCATGCGAGTTGGCTATGTAGTGCTGTATGTAAATGATGCTGAAGCATGTTTCAGTTTTTGGACTGACAAAGTTGGCATGGTGGAAAAAGGTCGCAAACATGCCGGCGACTTTGCAATTGTCCAGGTTGGT
>CANFOW010000082.1 GCA_947448865.1 Actinomycetota bacterium | reverse complement strand
TCGTTCGTTTTTGAAGTTGTCTTCGGTAGCTGTGCTTCCATATGACCAATACCTCAAACGTTTCCCGGCTTACCTGCAACAGCTCATCATGGAAAGCAATGGAAAATCGGTCACGCATGCCGGAATGCATGTGCCAGTAGAAACGTCACCGGTGTATTGGGGTGAGCCTGGTACAAATGGACAACATTCTTTCTACCAGTTGTTGCATCAAGGCACCTCGGTCATCGCATGCGATGTTCTAATTCCGGCGCGAAGTCACAATCCGTTGCCGCACCATCATGACGTGCTTGTAAGTAATGCTTTGGCGCAGGCTCGAGTACTCGCGTTTGGTCGCACCGAAAGTGAAGTGCGTGCAGCAGGTGTTCCAGACGAATTAGTGGCTCACAAAGTCATGCCAGGCAATCGTCCAACCACGCTCATCATGGTGGATGAAGTTGACCCATTCACCCTCGGTGCACTTGTTGCGCTCTATGAACACATGGTGTTTGTGCAAGGTGTTATGTGGGGAATCAATTCATTCGATCAGTGGGGCGTTGAATTAGGCAAAGAGATGGCAACATCGATTTTGCCGTTCCTGACAAATGACGTTTCTGTCGCTCACTTCGACGACGCTACTGCGCACGCCATTGATTGGTTCCGAAAGAAGCGTTAACTCTCGCGTCGGCGAAGGTAGCGCTCAAACTCGCGAGCAATTGCTTCGCCTGTTGCTTCAGGTAAATCCGCCGTGTCTTGGTTTTCTTCGAGATTGCGGACATACTCGGCAATTTCTTCATCATCCGAAGCAAGTTCCTCAACACCGAGCTGCCACGCGCGAGCATCTTCGACCACGTCATCGACGGGAATGTTGGTATCGAGTAAATC
Organism: Actinomycetota bacterium; assembly: GCA_947448865.1. Lineage (GTDB taxonomy): Bacteria > Actinomycetota > Actinomycetes > S36-B12 > UBA5976 > UBA5976. The sequence goes on along the minus strand of CANFOW010000082.1, from coordinate 3,273 downwards.
TTCCACACCACGTATCAACGCAAGTGTTGCTTTAGGGCATGGGGGAGCAGCCACATAATGCGGAACCATCACCCAGAGCGATGCGCCACGCGCTCCACGGATTTCAGCTTCCGACTGCAAAATGCCGAGAATTCCGGTCGGACCTTCATATCGGCTCGCTTCGTAACCAGTGAGCTCTTGTAACCGAGGGTCTAGCGTTGTTCCATTTACTGGAATTGGTCGGGTATGCGGAACATCAGCGAGCATTGATCCGAGGGTGACAATAACTATGTCCTCACTCGCGGGAATGCTATTGAGGATTTGCTCGCAAAAAGATTTCCATCGCAGGCTCGGCTCCACGCCGAGAACAAGGTATACCTGAGTATCAGCCAAATTCGTCTTTTTAGCTTTGAACACGGTGGTTCCTGGCCATTCAATTTCACGCTTACCTTCTAGAGTGAAAGAGACTTCAGGACGATTGAACGTGTAGTCGTAGAACTCGTCACTGTTGAGGTCAAGGATTTCTTCGCCATCCCAGGTGTCAATGAGATGCTCCAAAGCATCAGTAGCGGATTGCGCCGCGTCGTTCCACCCACCAAATGCCGCTATGACGATTGTTGATCCGTGTGGAAAGGACTTGCTCAAAAGTTCCCCTTGTTTGTGCGTGATCTAAGTTTAGCAACGTCAGGGGACTAGATACCCTTCAGAACCTGCGAGAATAGGCATCTCATCAAACGACGGAGATTTCATGACACGGCGCACGACAGGTGTATTTGAGGCTGGTGACCGGGTTCAGCTCACAGATGTGAAGAATCGCAAGCACACAATCGTTCTCGAGCCAGGAAAGTCGTTTTTTACAAATCACGGCAGTGTCTTGCATGATGACTTGATTGGTGCTTTTGAAGCGTCCACTGTGACTTCTACTGGCAACATGGTCTATCTGGCGCTTCGTCCGTTGTTAACTGATTTTGTTTTGTCCATGCCACGTGGCGCAGCAGTTGTGTATCCAAAAGATGCAGCAGCCATAGTTGGATTTGCCGACATCTTTCCGGGTGCCACAGTCGTTGAAGCAGGTGTTGGCTCAGGCGCGTTAACGTGTTCACTTCTGCGTGCTGTCGGAGACGATGGTCACGTACATAGCTACGAGCGTCGAGTCGACTTTGCTGCAGTGGCTACTAAGAATGTGACGAACTTCTTTGGTGAATTGCCAAGCAAGTGGAGCCTTACGGTTGGCGACCTACAAGATGAACTCGTCAAGCATGAACCATCAAGCGTTGACCGTGTAGTACTAGACATGTTGGCGCCGTGGGAATGTATTGCTGCTGCAGCACATGCACTGCGTCCAGGTGGAGTACTGATTGCTTATGTGGCAACGACAACGCAAATGTCTCGCACTATTGAAGACTTGCGCCTCGATAAGCGTTGGACAGATCCCGAAGGTCAGGAACTTATTCAACGCCCATGGCATGTGGAAGGTTTAGCAGTGCGCCCTAACCATCGCATGCAAGGTCATACGGGTTTTCTGGTTCAGTGCCGCCGATTAGCGCCGAATACGGTTTTGCCACCGCGCAGAATTCGCCCCGCCAAAGGTGTGCAACCTGAAGCTGAGGTATTAGTGTCGCTCGTGGAGGAAGAAAATGACTGAGACAACGCCACCTGCTGACGAAGTACGTGCTCTGCATAATCAAATCAACGACTTGAGCGCCAACAACCAGCGGTTAGCGACTACGTTGCGTGAAGCACGTGATCAGATTGTCACGCTTAAAGAAGAGGTTGAGCGACTCAGCGGTCCACCAAATGGCTATGCCGTTTATGAAGGTGATGCTGAAGAAGATCTGGTAAACATTTCAGTCGGCGGTCGCAAGATGCGCGTTGCTGTCAGCCCTGAACTCAATCGTTCAGATCTCACGGTTGGCCAAGAAGTCGTCCTGAATGAAGCCATGAATGTGGTTCTCACTGGCAACTTCGAAGAGCATGGTGAACTCGTAGTGTTCAAAGAAATGCTGGAAGATGGACGCCGAGCATTGGTGTTCGTGCGTGGCGACGAAGAACGAGTTGTTCGACTCGCGGCGCCCCTGGTTGGCGTGCCGTTGCGAACTGGAGACAGTCTGCTCTGTGACACGCGTTCGGGATACGCACTTGAGCGAATTGCAAAGTCAGAAGTTGAAGACTTGGTTCTTGAAGAAGTTCCAGACATTGCCTACTCCGACATTGGCGGACTCAATGAACAAATTGAACTTATTCGGGACGCGGTTGAATTGCCATTCCTGCATCCAGAACTCTTTGCTGAATACGACCTAAAACCACCAAAAGGTATCTTGCTTTATGGACCTCCAGGATGTGGCAAGACACTGATCGCGAAAGCCGTTGCTAATTCGCTTGCCAAGCAAGTTGCGCTTGCTACTGGAAAAGGCGAAGGGCGAAGTTACTTCCTTAACATCAAAGGACCTGAACTTCTCAACAAATATGTTGGCGAAACGGAACGCCAAATTCGTCTGATTTTCCAACGGGCTCGAGAAAAAGCAAGCGAAGGTACACCGGTTATTGTGTTCTTCGACGAAATGGATTCACTGTTCCGTACACGCGGTAGCGGAGTTTCTAGTGATGTGGAAAACACCATCGTGCCTCAGTTACTTAGTGAAATTGACGGAGTCGAGACATTAGAAAATGTCATAGTCATCGGTGCTTCGAATCGTGAAGACATGATTGATCCTGCAATTCTGCGACCTGGACGACTAGACGTAAAAATTAAGATCGAACGCCCGGATGCACAATCAGCAATTGATATTTTCGGAATCTATTTGACTAATGAACTGCCTTTGCATCCAACAGAAATTGCTCATGATGCCGGTAACGCACAAGCCACAATTGAACGCATTATCCGCACCGTCGTGGAACGAACCTATGCGATGAGCACTGAAAATGAATTTATTGAAGTGACTTATGCCAACGGTGACAAAGAAATCATGTACTTCAAAGATTTCAATTCCGGCGCGATGATTGAAAACATTGTCTCGCGATCGAAGAAAGCTGCGATTAAGCAGTTCCTGGAAACAGGTGAACGTGGAATTACGCTCAATCATGTGATGACTGCTGCATATGACGAATTCCGTGAAAACGAAGATTTGCCTAACACGACAAATCCAGATGATTGGGCTCGAATCTCCGGAAAGAAGGGCGAGCGAATTGTCTTCATGCGCACCCTGATTCATGGAAAATCTGGAATTGAATCTGGGCGAAGTATTGACACGTCGTCGCTGACGAATCCATTCGTTTAGGTCATGCGATGACTGT
>CANFOW010000081.1 GCA_947448865.1 Actinomycetota bacterium | reverse complement strand
GAGTCGCTGAACCGCAATTCGAAGGACAGACTAAAGAAATCTTAGGAACACCTGCGGCTACCGCAATTGTCAACAAAGTTGTGTCTAAGGAACTTGCGGCTTGGCTGACAAATCCACCTCGCGGAGCAAAACCAACAGCTCGAGCATTGTTGGAGAAAATTGCGAATGCGTCACGTACTCGAATTGCAGCACGTCAACACCGAGACACTCAACGACGCAAGACTGCTCTTGAATCGTCGGCACTTCCTGCAAAATTAAAAGACTGCCGCAGTGAAGACATCACGAAAACCGAGTTGTTCATTGTCGAAGGTGACAGTGCTTTGGGAACGGCAAAGACTGCACGCAACAGCGAGTTTCAAGCATTGTTGCCCATTCGCGGAAAAATTTTGAACGTCCAAAAAGCATCGCTAGCTGACATGCTTAAGAACTCTGAATGTGCGTCGATTATTCAAGTTATCGGTGCAGGGTCGGGAAGAACTTTCGACATTGATCAAGCACGCTATGGAAAAATAATTATCTTGGCCGATGCCGATGTTGATGGTGCGCACATCAGAACGTTGCTGCTGACGCTTTTCCATCGCTATCTGACTCCATTGCTAGCCACTGGTCGAATTTATGCGGCTGTTCCACCATTACATCGAATAGAAGTAATCGGAGCCGGTAAAAAGAGCAACGAAGTTATTTATACCTATAGCGATTTAGAAATGCGCACCACATTAGACGACTTAACTAAACAAGGTAAACGCTGGAAAGAACCTGTGCAGCGCTACAAAGGCCTCGGAGAAATGGATGCTTCACAACTTCGTGAGACGACCATGGATGTTGAGAAAAGAACCTTGCGTCGCATAACGGTGGCAGACGCTAAGTCTGGTGAAGAAGTGTTTGAACTCTTGATGGGCTCTGATGTTGCTCCTCGCAAGGAGTTCATCATTGATGGAGCGGCGCAACTTGATCGCTCACGCATCGACGCTTAGCTGTTACGAGCCCGGATCTGGGTTACTGTCTCGCCAGCGACGCCCCATTCGTCTGGGCTGACTTCGTAGATAGCAATCCGAACATTTTCTGGAGTGGCATCAACTGCAGAGACGCAAGCTTCGGTGATTCCTTGAATCAAAGCGCGCTTCTGTTCGACCGTGCGGCCTTCCACAATGGTGACTTGAACGAATGGCATGAGGATTCCTCTCGGGAGCGGCGTTAGATGTCGATTGGTGTCAAGGTGCCCGTGTGCACGTCGTACAGCGCACCGCCGACTGTGACATTGGGGGCAAGAAGTGGATAGGTACGAATACGTGTCACATCAGTCCTGAGCGCATCCAAAGTGTCACGCACAGTGCGAATCTCGACACTGCGGGTGTCTACACCGTAGTCACGCATAATTTCTTCATGAATTTCTGGTTCGGTTGCAGATGCCATTTTGCATTCAGTATGCGGCATCACTAGTACTCGCTTAACTCCCAGAAGAAAAGTAGCCAGAACTAAAGTACGCAACACGTCATCAGTTACACGCGCTCCCGCATTACGCAAGATTTTGACGTCGCCGGGTTCCATACCCACAGTCGCTAACGGACTGATTCGCGAATCCATGCACGTGATGATTGCTAAACCTTTGGCAGCAAAACCAGTCAGATGTTGATCATCAAATGATTGAGCAAAAACTTTATTGTTTTCGAGGATGTCGGCGAATTGTTCCGTAGGAAAATGCGTCATGCGTCTATTCTGCCCCTCCACTGGAGTGGCCCGGAAATACGCCCTGACTTGGATCAATGAATGGCACGGCGTTGTTAACCGCTAGCGCAGCCTCGCCAAAGCCAACGCTTATGAGGGCCACCTTGCCAGTAAATGTCGCAATGTCTCCTGCGGCGAAAACCCGAGGAATGTTAGTTCGCATCGCGGTATCAACAACGATGTGCCGCTTGTCTAACTCCAAGCCCCATTCAGTAATCGGACCAATGTTTGCAATGAAGCCCAACGCAGCTACAAGGGTCTGGCAGGGAAGTTCGCGCGAGACACCGTCTTTGTTTGCAATCGTGATGCCAGTGATGTGTGGGTCTCCACTCACAGCAGTGACTTCGCTATTAGTGATGAGTTCGATTCCTAAGGCCTTGACGCGATCAACCGTTCCCGCGTGTGCTCGAAAGTTTTCGCGGCGATGAACCAACGCAATTGACCGGGCAATGCCATGCAATGACACAGCCCAGTCGAATGCTGAGTCGCCGCCGCCAATGATGACAACATCTTTATCGCGATGTTCTTCAAGTCGAGGAACAAAGTAAACAAGACCTCGACCTGCGTATTCGCTACCTGTTGGAAGTGGCCGCGGAGTAAAAGATCCGATGCCTCCAGTGATGATGACTACCTTCGCAGTAATCTGCGTGCCCAAGTCAGTGATTACTGTGACATCGTCTGTGTTGCTGACAAGGGTTGTAGCCATCTGGCCAAGTACATACGTTGGATTGAACTGCGCTGCTTGTGCAACAAGACCATCAACGAGATCGCGACCCTTAATAGCGGGGAAGCCGGCTACGTCGAAAATATCTTTTTCGGGATACATCGCAGAAATCTGACCGCCAGGTTCTTCGAGAACGTCGAGAACAGTGACAGAAAACCCTCTAAAACCCGCATAGTAAGCCGCATAAAGACCAGCGGGACCGGCTCCGATTACTAGCACATCGCATGTAGACACGGTTTAACGGTAGTGCTGATTGAAGTACTTCGCACGCAAGCAACACGTATCCGTCACACGTGCTTGTGCAGATTAGGGTAATTCGCGCGGTGCACTGGTTAGAGCAGTGATTGGCTTTGACAATGCCACGCCAGATCCGTCGCGCTTGCCTTGCTTAGCTGGAACATCAACTGGAGCTCCCGTTCCACCACATGCATGCACGGGTGCGTTTCCGGCAGTTGCATGAACCAGCACATTTTCTCCCGCCAGGAACTTGTGGCACCTGACGCCACCTGTTCCTCGACCTTTAGCAGGGAATTCGGTAAGTGGTGTGACCTTGATGCTGTGTCCTTGCGTGCCAGGCAGGGCGCCTTGATCGCCGGCAACGGTTGCCACGAGGCTGTCGTCATTAGCGAGAACAACGTGGCCAAAAATCACATGAGCATCTTCGGAAAGTCTGATTCCCGCAACACCACCAGCAGGTCTGCCGGAGGCACGCAATGCCTCAAACGGGAAGCGCAGCAACTGGGCATCATCTGTGATGAGCACGACCTCACCTGAGTCATCCAGCGCCTGTGCTGCGGCGATGACAACATCGCCTTCGTCTAAACGCATGACGCTCCAGTCGCCAGCTGACGTCGGAATATCGTTGACAACGCGTTTTACTGAACCATTTGACGTAGCAAGAAACAGAGTTGAATCAGGTTTATCGAGCGCCATGAGACACAGTGCTCGTTCATCTTTAGCAAGTGTTATGAGTTCTTTTAATGACACACCACCAGCAACACTCAGAGTTGCATTCTCGGCGAGAGTGGGAAGTCCCATAACAGAGAGTCGAACAACGCGACCCAGTGATGTCACTACGCCAAGGTCAGCACGTGCAGTTGTTGATACAACACTGCGCAGTGTGTCGTGGCTCATGCGCTTTTTGCCAAACTCGCCTGCAACAGGTCCTGAGGTTCGCGCTAATAATCCTGTCGCAGAAAGCAACACTTGGCATGGATCGTCTTCCACCTCAAGTGGAACGCTGAGGGCAGCCGTAACCACTCCGGATTCGGTTTCAAGTTGGGTTCGGCGGTCATCACCAAAAGTTGCCGCAGCGTCGGCTAGTTCTTGTGTGACAACTTTTTTGAGCCTTTTTTCGTTGCTTAAAATGTCATCAAGATCGGCGACTATGCGATTCAGTTCGCCTTGTTCTTTTTCAAGTTCAATACGGGAGAACTTTGTTAGCCGACGCAGTGGCATTTCCAAGATGTAATTGGCTTGGATTTCAGATAAGTCGTAGGCGACAATCAGTCGAGCTTTTGCAGTAGCGGAATCGTCGCTGGCGCGAATGACCTGGATGACTTCGTCAATGTCCAGAATTGCAATAAGTAACCCGTCAACCAGATGCAGTCGATCTTGTGCCTTTGTTTTTCGGAATTGCGAACGTCGACGTACGACGTCAAGGCGGTGAGCTAGAAAGACTTCCAGGAGCGGCTTAAG
>CANFOW010000080.1 GCA_947448865.1 Actinomycetota bacterium | reverse complement strand
GTGGTACCTGTGTCGTCAGTATGGTGCCGAGCAGGCTTATGACTGGGGACTTGTTAACCAGGTTGTTCCATTGGCCGATCTTGAAATTGAAACAGTGGCATGGTGCAACGAAATGCTTGCGCTTTCTCCGTTGGCTTTGCGTATGTTGAAAGCGAGCCACAACGCTGCAGACGACGGCCTTGCCGGTGTTCAGCAACTCGCAGGCGATGCCACGCTGTTGTTCTACATGAGCGAAGAAGGCCAAGAAGGACGCAACGCATACAAAGAAAAGCGTCGCCCAGACTTTAGTAAGTTCCCGAAGCGTCCATAACTCATGTCTATTGAGAAGTTGGCTGCGACTGCTCAGTCGTTTGCGCTGCCGCTTCGCAGTCGATTTCGTTCTACCGATATTCGTTACGGTGCAATTTTCGAAGGACCTTCGGGATGGGCTGAGTTTGCGCCGTTTCCTGAATACTCAGATCACATCGCAGGTCGTTGGCTCGCTGGAGCACTAGAGCAAGCATGTGATTCGTGGCCACAAGTTTTACGTCATGAAATTCCGATAAACGCAATCATTCCAATTTTGGACATTGATCAGACGATTGCTGCCGTCACACGTGCAGTCACGGAATTTGGAATGACCACTATCAAACTCAAAGTGGATGACGGTCAGCCAAATTCGCATGACCGTGACGTTGCACGAGTCGCTTGCGTACGCAAGACGTTGCACGAATTAGGAATAAACGGTCGCATTCGCATTGACATTAATGGCGCATGGACTCCGCAAGACGCTGCACATAGATTGCGAGATCTTGATGATGCAGCGGTTGGACTTGATTATGTAGAACAGCCGTGTTCAAGTGTCCACGAGCTAGCGCAACTACGCGAATTAATTTCCGATGCGCACATCAAAATCGCAGTTGATGAAAGCATTCGACTTTCTGATGAACTTGATGGTAATGCGTTGCGCGAAGTTGCAGACATCGCCATCATCAAGTCGCTTCCAATCGGTGGAGTGCGGGCAGCACTTGATGTTGCAGAGCGCGTGGGTCTGCCCGTTGTTGTCAGCGGAAGTTTGGATACCTCAATTGGCCTGGCAAGCGGTCTCGCATTAGCCGGTAGCGTGCCGGCGCTTTATGGAGCGTGCGGGCTGGGAACTGGGTTACTTTTTGCCCAAGACGTCACAGAAAATCCGTTAGTTCCGAGCAACGGATTGCTCAGTGTGCAGCGAAGCGCGCCAGATTTGCCATTACATGGAACACCAGATCTTGATGATGAATGGCAACATCGCATAATCCGCGCATGGCACGCCAGTGCAATACATTTAGTAACTTCATCAGTGCGAGAGGCGGTCGAGTCATGGTAAATCCAACAACGCTTATCTCGCGCACAATTGTTCAGGAACTCATTGCTGTCGGTGTCACCGACGTAGTTTTAGCACCAGGATCGCGTTCCGCAGGTCTCGCACTTGCAACTGCACAGGCAGATAAGGCTGGCGCTATCCAGCTTCATGTGCGCATTGATGAACGTGAAGCAGGATTTCTTGCACTTGGAATTGCAAAGGCCACACGCAATGCTGTCGCAATCATCGTGACCTCAGGTACTGCAGTTGCGAATTTATTACCTGCAGTTATTGAGGCTTATTACTCCGGTGTCTCGTTAATTGTTATCAGTGCCGATCGTCCAGCTTCGAGCCGTAACCGCATGTCGCCACAGACTATTAATCAAGCAGGAATTTTTTCCGACTTCGTTGCGGCAACAATTGATCTAGCGATAAATCCGAATCCACACGAGCTTGAGCAAATGCACGCGGCCGTGAACAGCGCGCGCTTACTTCGTCGACTACCTGTGCACATCAACGTTCAATGCGACATGCCACTGGTTCCTGATTCATCTGATGTCACGTGGGTACCAGTGCCGTTTTCAAAAAGTCATCAATCTGAGCAATATGTGGACACAGTGGAACCCACTCGGGAACATCGTGAGTTGCCAGCGCATGGCGTGATCATTGCCGGTGACATCACACGCGCATCTGATGCGCTCCATGTTGGTCAATTAGCGGAACAACTTGGTTGGCCTGTGTTGTGGGAACCAAGTGCTAAAGCTCATGCCCTCACCAATGCAGTAGCCCATGGACCGTTACTGGTTGACAACATGCCTGATCCAGATGCAGTGCTGACGATAGGAACTGTTGGATTGTCGCGAAGCATTATGGGATTGTTGCGACGAACACCGCTTCACATTTCAGTGCACTTACCGAGCAACGCAGCAGACGCGCCTGATCCTGTTGGCACTGCTCACGAAATTCTCGATGCACTACCAACAGTGTCAGGGCAACCAGATCCTAAGTGGTTAGCGATGTGGCGACGCGTTGAGGCGCAGACTGAAAGCGTTGTAGCCCAAGCGTTAACTGGCAACGTATTGTCTGGTCCACGTGCCGCACGGTTACTTTGGGAACACGCGGCAAACTCTGACCAACTCTTTGTGGCATCCTCGTGGCCAGTGCGACACATCGAGGCTTATGCCCCATGCCGCGACGGATTGACCGTTTTCGGCAACCGGGGCGCTAACGGAATTGATGGGCTGATTTCAACGGCGTGGGGAACTGCATGCGGGAATGCCCAGCGGACTTACCTGCTCATTGGAGATGTCGCTTTCCTACATGGCGCATCGGGATTGAATGTGGCAGATGATGAAGTGCGTCCCAATCTGACCATTGTTGTTCTTGATAATGATGGTGGCGGAATCTTTAGCCAACTTGAACAAGGTGCACCTGAATTCGATGAGCACTTCGACAAAGTTTTTGGGACACCACATGGTCGTGATCTTTGGGTCATTGCCGAGTCTTATGGTGTCGCGGCAACTCGCGTGACAAATGTTGCTGAACTGGAACGTGCGTTAGCAGCTACGGATCGCATTGCTGGAGTACATGTCATTGTGTGCACAACAGGTTCTCGCCGAGACGAGTTCGCCTTAATGCAGGGAATGAAGAATTCAGTAGCCGACGTATTGGCATAATCTGCACAAGTCTGGAACTGGCTTTACAGTCGAGGTAGACGATGATCAAGGAGTCACAATGTCAGAAGAACAAGCAACGGTAACTATTCGTGCAAATGGGTCACTTCGTATAAAAGGTGCACAACTGATAGGTGCTGATGGAGAAGTTATCCCGACTGAGGAAAGTTTTTCATTGTGCCGTTGTGGACATTCAGACAACAAGCCATTTTGCGACGGAGCGCATCGTGCGGCCGGATTTGAACATCCCGGCACGCACAATGCGCCCACTGAGTAATTGCTAGTTCACTGGTTTAGTGAACGAGGTACTTGTCTGCAATCGCAATCTGTAGCCACGTACGGTCTCCTGCATGAAGTTCGTATGCAGGTAGTAACGCAGTGCGGCCATCAGCTAGGTAGTACGAAGTCAATGCAGGCTGTGTGCTCGTAATTGTGATGTCTTCGTATGACTCAACAACGAGTGGTCGACCCTGATCATCTAAGCGAACAGTTGGCTGTGATGAGTTGACCCCTACACCGGTAGTACGCACATCCGATGAGTAAGCAATTGGCATGGGGCTACCAGACCATTGTTCAATCGGTCCGAACTGTGACCAGTGAATATCTTGTGATCGCAATGTTGCAGTCTTGGCACCAACAATGTCGTAAGCCGCTGTCGCCTTAAAGGTCGCCATGAAACCACCGACATTCGCAATGTCACCTTGTGGATTGATGTCAGCTGTCCAAGACATTCCAGTGTCGAGGCCATCAACGGTGATGCTTGCAATGACATGTGAAAACGGAATTGGTTGACCGTCAGCGTTTTGGCCGAACCAAGACGCATCTGCGACTGAGTAAGTTGCCGCAGAGTTGTCCAAACCAATTTCAGTGAACAGTTTCTTAGCAATTGCAATTGCAGCACTGTCAGACAACGGCGTTCCCGACACTGCTTTACATGCGGGAGTAGTTGGTGCCGGAACCGGAGTTGCTACTGCAGTGACATCGGGTGCGGGTACTGCAGTTGCTTCGCTCGTTCCTGCAGCTGGTGCAACTCCTGATGACGATCCTGTCATTGCTGGACAATTCCATGGACTCTTTGTGTTGTCACCAAAGTTAAATGAAACCATCTTGTCGTAGGTGCCGCCTACATATCCGTAAGCCGAAACACCTGTGGCATCGCCCAATGTGTATCCACCATCTTGGGTCTTCACAACATCTTTAAGATCAAAAGCTTTGGCAATTGCG
>CANFOW010000079.1 GCA_947448865.1 Actinomycetota bacterium | reverse complement strand
TTGCGATTCGTTGATCAGTGCTGCGTTGTGCAAGGTGTGGCACTCCGATTGCAAGTAACGAGCCAACTAATCCTGCAAACGCAACGGTCATACCAGCCGACGTCATCGTGAAGCCTTTAGTAATCATGATGGTCGGAAGCCACGCACGAGTCGCGTATGCATTCATGGATTGAAAACCGAAAACAAGCATCACTTGCCAGGCAAGTTTGCTGTGTAGAAACATTCGGACATTGATGTCAGCAGATGTGACTTTTTCATCGGGCTCGTCGCTTCGGATGTATCGCTGCCACCACAACGCAGACACGAGTGCAACAACGCCCCACGGCAACAATGACAATTGCCAGCCCAGTGATGACAAGTGGGCAAGAGGTGCAGCCACTCCAATTGCCAGCGATGTTGTGACGCCCATCATGGCGACGTAGATGCCCGTTAATAGTCCGGAGTATTTTCCACCGTGACGCTTAACCCAAATCGGAAGCAACACATTCAGTGTTGCAATACCAATACCAACGCCAATCGTGAAAACGTACAAAGCAATTGCCGAGCCGGTTGCTCGAAATAACAGTGACGTCGCCAGTAGCCAAAGTGCCCAAGTGATGATCTGGTTCACGCTGCCAAATCGCCGCATCCACGTCGTCGCGGGGGACGCGAATGCGAAGCAGATTACGGGAATCGATGTGAGCCAGGCCAGCTGAATTGTCGAAAGCCCTAGGTCTTTGCCAATCAGTGTGATGATCGGGCTGATGACGACCATCCCGGCACGCATGTTGATGGATGCCCAATACAGCGGTGCGCCGTTCTTGATTGCTGCCTTGGCACTGTCCATGTGTTGAGTCTGCCAGCCTCAGCTCACTCTTGTTGCATAGGTGGCTATTCCGCGACCAAAGTGGAAACTTCGAAAACTTAGTGCGAGCAGCGCGAGATCAAGCCGGAGTTTCGTAAACTTCGAGTTCTTTAGTCTCAAGTGCGAACAAGCTGACGAGAACAATCACAGCGCCAATTGCTTGCACTGGTGTTGGAAGCCCGCGTCCGATGATTGCGCCGATGGTGATTGCGATCACTGGTATCAGGTTGAGTAACAGTGCAGTCTGACGCGCGGTGACATTTTCTGAAGCTTGGTTGAAAAGCAAGAAGGCGAATGCGATACCAAGCATGCCGGCTGCAGTCGCAGCCCAAAAGTAACTTGTTTGGCGATAAAGCGATACAACGTCGACGTGCTGAGTCACCATAATAATGACGGCAAAAATGAAAGCTGAAACAAGTTGCCCAAGTGTTAATCCCACAACATCAGTAGTCGATGCATACTTGCGAACTAAAAGTCCAAACGCAGCGCTTAATGCTCCGGACAATAAAAAGGCTCCGGCTCCGACAAGACCAGCAGATACGGTAAATCCCAAAACGTGTGTTGTGAGACCTAGTGTTTCTGGATTTGAAGACTGACCCGAAATCCCTACAACAATTACACCGAGCATGCCCAGACAGACCGCAGCTATTGATTTCAGTGGAAGCGATTCTTTGAGAACAAAGACGCCACCAACGGCCATGAAGATCGCCTCACACGACATCAAGATCACACCTGTTGTCACGGTGCCATATTTATAGCCGATGTTTCCCAGGTAGTAGCAAAAGCCAGGCATGATGAAACCGAGTGGTAAACAAATCTTCCACGGAATTCTTCCAATGTTGCCGCGGATTCGAGGCACGAGCAGAACAATCGCAAAGAATCCGATTGTGCCGGTACCTACTTCGACAACGAACATTTCACCGGAGGAAAACGCTTGAACTGCATAATCTGAGAACGGATTGCCGAAGCCCCAAAAAACCATGCTGGTCAACATGGCAAACAGCCCAGCATTTTTGTTCATGTAAACAGACTAGGGGTGCTGGCAGTATTGAACGAATTCCTTGACAGTCAGTAGTAGGCATGGTTGAGTGTTCGTAATACGAGCATGTGTTCGCTATGCGAACATTTGATAGACGGGACGTCTGATGCCAAATCAACGAGTGGTCATAATCGGTGCTGGCGCAGCTGGCCTTGCAAGTGCATGGCACTTACTTGATGCGGATTCGACGCTCAGCGTGACTGTGCTCGAGACCAACAGCCCAGGAAGCGGATCCACGAGCCGATCCATTGGTGTTGTTGAAACGCAGTACATCGGCGACTTTGACATTGCGGTGCGTGCATACGGCCGTCGTTTCTTTGACATGCTCAGCGAAAAACATGATCTCCGGTTTGTGCGCACAGGATATGTTCGACTGGCTTCAAAAGAATCTGACTTTGCAGATTACAAACTCAGCATTGCAAGACAAAATGCTCATGGCGTTCACGATGCATGCGTGCTGACTGCCGAAGAAGTAGAGGCGTTGATTCCACAAATTTCAATGGCAGGTCGACTAGGTGGACTGTACGGTCCAAGCGACGGTTATGTTGATGGACATTTATATAGTGCGTTGTTAACTCAGTTAGTTACTGAAATGGGCGGAACTGTTGTTCTTAATGCCAAGGTCACTGAAGCTTCGCAAAATAGCGATGGCGTATTTTCGTTGGCCACAAGCCGCGGAAATTTCGAAGCAGACATCGTTGTCAACGCAGCCGGTGGATGGGCGGGCAAAGTCGGCGACTTACTTGGTGCGCCAGTCCCGCTAATTCCGCAACGACACAGTGCGGCCATTGTTGAAGTCGGTGCCGATTTAGCAAACATGGTTCCGATGGTGATGGATTATGTTCCTGGTTCAGGACGACCAGGTTTGTATTTCCGATTCGAGCGACCTGATCAGTTAGCCGCAGGACTTCACATCGAAGAACCTGTTGACGAGCCTGCTGATCCAGACTCTTATATAGAAACCGGATCCGATGAGTTTGTGTTGGAGTTAGCTGAACAACTCAGCGAGCGACTGCCTCATCTTGCTAACGCTGGAATTGGACGTTCGTGGTCGGGCATTTACCCGATGACTCCAGACCATGCTCCGATTGTTGGGCTCCATCCAGATAATCCCGCAGTTATATGTGCGCTTGGTGGAGGCGGTAACGGTATTCAATTGTCGCCGGCCATGGGTCGTGCAGTTGCAGAAACTGTGGTGAATGGCGTGGTGACGAGACTTGGTGAACACAACCCGTGGGACGCCGCGCGACTTGGAACTTCGCAATGACCGATTCATTTGTTTTAAGTTCGCTTCGCACGCCTTTTGCAAAATTCGGTAAAGGCTATGCATCAGTTCGACCAGATGATCTTGCAGCAAGTGTGATTGCATCGCTTGTCGAACGCCATGTACCCGATGTGTCGCTCATTGATGAGGCAATATTCGGAAACGCTAATGGCGCTGGCGAAGAAAACCGAAACGTTGCACGCATGTCTTTGTTGCTAGCGGGCTTACCGACGTCGATTCCCGGTTCAACGGTGAATCGTTTGTGTGGTTCGGGACTTGATGCCGCAATCAGTGCAGCCCGCATGATTGAAACTGGCGATGCCGAGTTGGTGATTGCTGGTGGCGTTGAATCAATGACGCGTGCGCCATGGGTGCTGTTGAAACCAGACAAGGCGTTTCCGGCCCAGAATGCAACATTAGAAAACACAGCCTTGGGCTGGCGTTTAGTGAATCCAAAAATGCCACAGGAATGGAGTGTGTCACTCGGGCTTGCTAATGAGGCTGTGGCTACGAAATACAAAGTGTCACGTGTCGAGCAAGACGAGTTTGCCATGCGTTCGCATCAGCTGGCTTCACAAGCGTGGGATAACGGATTTTACGATTCGATAACTTCGACAGTTGCTGGCACAGACATTGTTCGCGACGAAAGTATTCGTGCTGCGACCACCATGTCTGACCTGGCTAGCCTCAAGCCGGCATTCGCACCAGATGGATCCATTACGGCGGGTAATGCGTCACCACTCTCGGATGGTGCTGCTGCGATGCTGATTGGATCGAGCAATGTTGCGTCGCAATTGGGACTTCCTGCAGTATTCCGCATTGCTTCGCGTGCGGCGCATGCCGTCGATCCGCAGTGGTTTGGAATTGCACCCATCGAAGCAGCTAATCGTGCGCTTACAAAAGCAGGTATCGCGTGGTCACAGGTTGATGCAGTTGAACTCAACGAAGCGTTTGCCGCACAATCACTTGCGTGTGTGCGCGAATGGGGCATTGACGCTCAGATTGTGAATGCACGCGGCGGCGCAATTGCGATTGGACATCCACTCGGGGCTTCAGGAATTCGCATCCTGAGCACACT
>CANFOW010000078.1 GCA_947448865.1 Actinomycetota bacterium | reverse complement strand
CCTGGCAAGTGAGTCATTCCAGCGCCGTACGATCCACCGGTAAGGATGATGGGAGCTAGTACATATGCAACGAGTTGTTGTTCGAAACGTGTTTCCAAGAATTTCTTACTTATGACATGTATCGAAACGCATGCGGTGATGAGCCAAAGGATTTCAATCACGAAGTCAGCAATTGGCGAGACTGACCGACCAATCGCCATGACCCAGTAGAACACTGGGTCTTTGTTGTCCCATACACCTGAATACAGTCGATCACCGGCGATTAATCGTTCTGCGACCGATACATAAACCCCATGATCTGAAAACATTCGCGGCACAAGGCGACCAATAATCCCAAGCCACGTAACAATCCCAATGGGAATGAGCGCCTTATTCCTAGTTTTTTCGGAATAAGTCACTTTTTCACAGTAACGCTAAATCATTCACACATATACGCAACGAATGCTGCCTTGCACAACCCGTACATTGTCGTTACATGCGCGATTTATGAACAGGCAGTCGTCTTTGCCAGTGTTTGTCCCGGCGCAAGTGGCTTAGGCGTTGCTGAAGCTGAACCAGTAGTTGTCGGTGGCGCTTTAGGTACTACTCCAGTCGTCAGTGCTGTTTGCACTAACGCATGTATGTGAGCAATGTCCGGATTCACAACACTAATGGTCGGGGGCACTAGCTCAAGTGACTTAAAGCTTGCAGACTTTGCCTTCATTCCAACTCTGAGTAAGTCGGCAACAACATCTTGCGGGATATCTGTGCTGATGTATTGCGAACCATTGTTTGCTAGTTCGGTGTACGCACGAAACAGGTCGATTGGATTGACTTGGCGCAGCAGCGACTCTTGCACCAGCCGCTGCTTTGACATGCGGTTATAGTCCGACGAATCTTTGCGAGTTCGTGCATAGAGAAGCGCTTGACTTCCTGTCATGTGTTGACAGCCTGCTTCGTATACTTTTCCGAATTGAGTGACAACCCGAAGTGGCACATTGATGTCGACACCACCCACCGCGTCAACCATGCGTGAAAATCCGTGCATATCAATAATGACGTAATAGTCAATCGGGATACCGAGTGTGCCTTCTACAACATCGCGCATCGCCAAAATTCCAGGATCTTTTCCAGCATATTTCGGATCCGAATACAAAGACGAATGGCCCGTTGCATATGTGTAAATCGCATTAATTAAGCACGTGTGTCCACAGTCGTAACCATTAGGAAAAGGTCCCTGCATGGGAGAACCATCTTTGAATCGCGCCTTTTCCAAGTTACGTGGAATCCCAATCATCATGATTCGGCCAGTTTCAAAATCAATGTTTGCAATTGAAATACTGTCGGGACGCAACCCCCAACGGTTAACACCGGCGTCTCCACCTAAAAGCAGGACGTTGATTCGTCCAGTGAGTTGACGTTGATCAGCACCAGGAGCTAGCGGATCACCACTGTTTGCTAATGAATTAGCATCTACGAAAAGGCTGCCGATAAGTTTGCGTTGCAAGTTAACCCCTGCGGCAGCAGCTCCAAAGCCAAGTGACTGAGCCGCCAACATTAACACCAAGACAAAGACTCCAAAGCGAGACTTTCGGAACTTACCGTCTCGAAACATGCTCAGCATGTTGGCCAAGCTCGCAAAAACGTATAAAACACCAAACACGACGAGTACATAGAAAATCGTCTGAAGCGTCGACACCGTCACAGCTGCTGAAGTCAGGATGTCTGGCTTGATGAAAGCCACCACTAAAAGACCAATAAGCGTCGCGATTACAGCCACAAAAAGAGCCAGCGAAAGCAGGCCCGCGACAATGCGCCCTTGGGTCAGATACACCCAACCGGGAATAAGCCCACGCGACCAGCCGTAGCGCACTGGCTGGCGGTGTAGTCCTCGGGATTCTTCCATTGGACTATTGTCCCCCAGAAGTGAACTTCAAACCAACTTCAGGTAAACGGGAGATTTGCGCAAACAATAGATCTAGCTGGTGTGAGGCATGATGGCGTTGATAGGAATCTGGCCGAACCGGCCTTTTTGGAAGTCCTCCATTGCTTGGATGACTTCTTCCTTGGTGCTCATAACAAATGGTCCGTACTGGAAAACTTGTTCGCGTAGCGGAACGCCACCAATGAGGAATACTTCAAGATTTGGGTAGCGCGAGTCCTGCGAGGCATCAGCTTGCAGGCGAACAACATCACCTTCGACTAAAACTGCCATCTGGCCAGTGCGAATCGGATGCGCATCAGGACCTACGGATCCTTTGCCTGCTAAAACATAAGCAAGTGCATTGAAATCTTTACGCCATGGAATATCGGCACGTCCACCCGGAGCAACCGTCACGTGCGTGATGGTGATTGGTGTGTGTGAAATACCAGGACCTCGATGGTCACCAAGTTCGC
This sequence comes from Actinomycetota bacterium, assembly GCA_947448865.1. Taxonomy (GTDB): domain Bacteria; phylum Actinomycetota; class Actinomycetes; order S36-B12; family UBA5976; genus UBA5976. The sequence goes on along the minus strand of CANFOW010000078.1, from coordinate 1,941 downwards.
CCGCGAGAATACGAATCAGAGCTGAACCATCAGCAGTGCTCACCATGTCAGAATCTTCACCTTGAAGATCCTGGTAAGCAGGAGCAATGCGCTTCATTTTTTTTGGAAGATTGATCCACAGTTGAACACCGTGGAAAGTTCCACCGGACATAACAAGATGCTCGGGCGGTGTCTCGATGTGCAGAATTCCATCGCCCGCAGTCATGTACTGCGTTCCACCTTCAAGAATCGTGCCGCCACCGCCATGTGAGTCTTGATGCAAAAACTGGCCGTCAATTAAATAAGTGAATGTTTCGAAACCGCGATGTGGATGCCATGGAGTTCCCTTTGGTTCGCCTGGCAAGTAATCGACTTCGCCCATTTGATCCATGTGAATGAATGGATCTAATTCGGTGTTCGGAATTCCGGCAAACGCGCGGCGCACTGGAAAGCCTTCGCCTTCGTAAGCCTGTGGCGCGTTTGTAATCATCTTGACTCGACGCAATGTGGAATCAATCGCAGGTACAACGCGTGGCAATGTCAATGTGTCAGCAGTTACTGCAGCCATGTCAGACTCCATTACTCGGTAGTTGAAAGTTCAACTACATACAAGTGTAAGGTCTCGTCTTAGGGGGCGCAAGCCGTAACAAACTCTGGAACCCAGCGTTCGAACTCATCACGCACGCTGAACTCTGCTTCAAGTTGGCACAGCACGCCAATGCTCCCTAACCAGGTGCGATGAATCAGTAAGTAACTTGGTGGCAAATTAATCTTCAGGCCAATAACCCAATCAGGATTTCGTGGGTCACTTGTCTTAGTGAACAATTCTCGCAACCATTCCCGGCTGTGCTTGAAGGTCGCAGTCGCAGCAGGCACTGTAAAAGGCGCTAAGTAATCAAGAAGCGATTGCGGATCAAGCTCAATTCCAGGACGAATAAATCCTTCATCACGTAAACCGACGAGCACTTCATCCGAGTTACCGAGCATGGCAACATGCAACAGCCTGCCCATCGCTGGTGGCAGCCCATCCGGCAATTCCGCCGTTGCACCAAAGTCCAGAACTGCAAGACGTCCATCGGGCATTACACGGAAATTGCCAGGATGCGGATCAGCATGCATGAGTCCTGCAATCGATGGACCGCAGAGCAAGAACCTCAAATACAGCTGTCCATATTTATTGCGCTCTTCAGGTGTACCCGTTTCGATTATTCGAGCAAGTGACTTGCCGTCAACCCACTCAGTGACAACAACTCCAGTCGAGGCCGAGAGAACGTGCGGAATGAAATAATCCGCATGTCCATCAAAGGCAACAGCAAATTTTCGTTGCGCCTTGGATTCGTGCATGTAATCAAGTTCTTCAGCGACCCGAAGTTTTAACTCAGCAACAATTGCTTTGACATCCATTCCAGGAAGCGCTGCACCAAACATGCGACCCATACGTGCAAGTTGCGTGAGGTCGGCCATGATGGCACCGGCAGCTCCTGGGTATTGGATTTTGACAGCAACCTCGCGCCCGTCATGCCAGACCGCTTTGTGTACTTGACCAATGGATGCGGCGGCAGTTGGTGTGTCGTCAAACGACATAAATTTGTCACGCCACTTCGAACCTAAATTGGCCACCATCTGTTTTTCGACATTCTCAGCAGACATCGGAGGCGCAGAGTCTTGCAGTTTAGTCAAAGACTCTCGATACGGTGCCGACATATCCTCGGGAAGCGCGGCTTCAAAGATGCTCAACGCTTGACCAAACTTCATGGCCCCACCCTTGAGGTTTCCCAAGGTACGGAAAATCTGTTCAGCCGTCTTCATCTGAGCATCGGCAAGTAGTTCGGCAGAGTCTCCGCCTAACATGCGCTTTCCAGCGCCCATCGCACGACGACCGGCATGGGCAACGGGAATAGCTGCGATGCGTGCTGTGCGCTTTGTTGAATTTGAGGAAATTTCGGCCACATCTCATTGTGT
>CANFOW010000077.1 GCA_947448865.1 Actinomycetota bacterium | reverse complement strand
TTGGCATATAAACGAGCTGCGGCACGAATGTCATCTGCGGGCACTCCGGATTGTGCCTGAACAACTTCCGGGCTGTTTTCGGGGCGCTCAATGAAAGCACGCCAAGAGCGGAATGCTTCAGTATCGCAACGCTCAGCTACATAATCCTCATCGATTAAGCCTTCGGTTGCAATGACGTGTGCCATCGCATTGATTACTGCAACGTTTGTCCCAGGCTGAAGTTGTAAATGGTAGTCCGCCTTGATGTGTGCAGACTTCACTAAGTCAATACGACGTGGATCAATCACAATCAGTTCTGCGCCTTGTCGTAGGCGACGCTTCATGCGCGAAGCAAAAACCGGATGGGCATCAGTTGGATTAGCACCAATCAACAAAATTAAGTCGGCCTGAGCCACTGACTTAAAGTTTTGCGTTCCAGCAGACGTACCAAAAGTATTTTTCAAACCGTATCCGGTTGGTGAGTGGCATACCCGAGCACAGGTGTCGACATTGTTATTTCCAAATGCGGTCCGGATCATTTTTTGTACAACGAAGATTTCTTCATTCGTACAACGTGATGACGTCACACCACCAATGGAATTGTCGCCGTAGCGAGCCTGAATGTCTTTAAACTTTTCGGCCGCGAAGGAAATCGCAGTTTCCCACGACACCACTTTCCATTCGTCTTCAATGGAGTCACGCACCATGGGCGTTGTGATGCGATCTCCATGCGATGCATAGCCCCACGCGAAACGTCCCTTGACACAGGAATGTCCTTCGTTCGCTCCACCAGTTTTTGCAGGAACCATGCGAACAAGTTCATCGCCACGCAGTTCAGCGTTGAACGAGCAACCCACGCCACAATAAGCACATGTGGTCTGGACGCTACGAGTTGGCATACCGAGATTCACAACGGAGGTTTCTTGCAGAGTTGCTGTTGGGCATGCCTGAACACAAGCACCACAAGACACACATTCGCTTGCTAGAAAATTAACGCCACCAGGGCTGACTTTGGAATTAAATCCGCGACCTTCGATTGTGAGTGCGAGCGTTCCTTGAACTTCGTCACAGGCACGAACGCATCGATTACAAACGATGCACTTGCTGCCATCAAATTCGAAATAGGGATTAGACGTATCCTTTGGTTCTTTCAAGTGGTTATGGCCGTCATAGCCGTATCGCACATCACGCAGACCAACAACGCCTGCCATGTCTTGTAATTCACAGTCGCCATTTGCAGGACAGGTTAAGCAATCCAACGGATGATCCGAAATGTAAAGCTCCATGACATTGCGTCGAAGCTTGGCAACCTTCGCAGTCTGAGTCCGCACAACCATGCCATCTTCGACTGGTGTGGTACACGATGCTGGAGTGCCTTTGCGTCCATCAATTTCGACGATGCACATACGACATGAACCAAACGGTTCAAGAGAATCTGTTGCGCATAACTTAGGAATTGCACAACCTTGTTCGCCTGCAGCTCGCATAACAGATGTGCCAGCAGCTACTTCGCGTGTGATGCCATCAATCGTGACACTGACCATCTCCGTAGATGTACTTGCAGGCGTACCGTAATCGGGTTCACCGATGCCGGATCGGACGTACTTTAGGTTTTCAGACAATGCAGTCATCGAGTTCCTCCATTAACGCCAAAATCTGCGGGAAATAACTTCAGCGCACTGCGCACAGGAAGTGGTGTGAGACCACCCATTGCACACAGCGATCCATCAGCCATGACCTCACAGAGGTCTTCAAGTAAAACCAAGTTCTTTGATTGATCGACACCAGCCATGATGCGGTCGATGACTTCAACTCCACGAGTAGAACCAATGCGACATGGCGTGCACTTTCCGCAAGATTCCTCAGCACAAAATTCCATTGCGAATCGCGCTTGTTGTGCCATGTTCACTGTGTCGTCGAATACAACTACTCCACCGTGGCCGAGCATTCCACCGGCTGCGGCAAGTGATTCATAAGCCATCGGAACATCCCACGAATTGTGATCAAGATAGGCACCTAACGGTCCACCAATCTGAACCGTCTTGACTGGTCGACCACTTCGCGTGCCGCCACCAAATTCATCAACGAGTTCACCCAAAGTAATTCCAAAGGCGGTTTCGACAATGCCGCCTTGGGCAATATTTCCTGCGAGTTGGAACACTTGGGTTCCTCGTGATCGCTCGTGACCAAGCGCCTGATACGCCGCAGGTCCTTGCGCCATGATCATCGGCACTGCGGCCAGCGTCATGACGTTATTAATAACTGTCGGCTTTCCAAACAAACCAACCACTGCCGGAATTGGAGGCTTAGGTCGAACCATTCCACGTTTGCCTTCGATACTTTCCAGCATCGCGGTTTCTTCACCGCACACGTAGGAACCTGCACCAGCACGTACTTCAAGATCAAATGATTTTCCAGAACCCAGTACTGATTCACCCAAGACACCATGTGAACGTGCCACGTCAATTGCACGGGTCATCGTGGAAATTGCGTGCGGGTATTCCGACCTTATATAGATGTATCCCTTAGTGGCACCGACTGCTGTTCCCGCAATGGTCATGCCTTCAATAAGCGTGAATGGATCGCCTTCCATCAGCATGCGGTCGGCAAATGTTCCGCTGTCGCCTTCATCAGCATTGCAGCAGATGTATTTCTGATCAGCTTGGGTTTGAAGAACTCCGCGCCATTTCACACCGGCTGGGAATCCAGCACCGCCACGGCCACGAAGTCCAGATTCCGTGATCATCTCTACGACGCCAACGCCTGTTTCTTGTAGCGAGTTGCGAAGACCTACGAGGCCACCAAAAAATTCATAGTCTTCGATAGATAGCGGGTCAATGACACCGACGCGCGCAAATGTGACGCGCTGTTGTTTTGCTAACCAAGGAAATGAGTCAACTAAGCCAATTGAGTTAGGTAAATCGCTCGCGGACACCATGTCTGCAACCACGCTTGGCGTCAGTGCTCGTGCGTCCACATTTGTATAGCCCACTCGCCCACTTGTTGTTTCAATTTCAACAAGTGGTTCTAACCAATACATTCCGCGCGAACCTGTGCGAATGATTGTTACGTCTAGTGAACTCGCTTGCGCAATTGCTGCAAAAGTTGCTGCAACCGAATCGGCTCCGACAGATAATGCAGCTGAATCACACGGAATGAATACTTTTGTCATTGCTTCATCTCCGAAGCTGCCTGTAACAATGCATCGGCAGTAACGCGGCCCATGGGTACACCATTGATGAGTGCAGCTGGACTCAATGCACAGTTGCCTAGACAAAAGATTTGCTCGCAGGCGATGTCATCTTGAATAGTTCCAGCGTGAACGTCGTATCCACGGGCATGTAATTCATCAACGACTGTGCGGCTACCTACCGCCTGGCAACTTTCGGCAACACACACTTTGATTACTACTTGAGCAGGTGGCGTCTTACGCAAATCGCTGTAAAAAGTGAACACTCCATACACTTCAGCTCGCGACACATTGCACACATCTGCAATCACATTAAGTGACGAATCTGGGACATAGCCCAAAACTTCTTGGGTAGTTTGCAAGGCAAACAGGACACCCTTGCTGCTGTGCTGTGAAAGCACACCGCGAAGCAGGTCTTCGGAGTACGGCGTCATTGGGTCTCCTGAACAAGGGCTAACAGTTGTTCCTCTAAGTGTCGGTCACCAACATGAAGAATCTCAAGAGGAAGTTGTATCAATTCGGACACTTCTTTGGCAGCCTGCAGCAATTCGGGACTCTCGTGTTGAGTCAACCACAGAAGTCGCCGGTAACTATGGAAATAGTCATCTCGTAATTCCGGATGCCTGTCGAGGCCGAGCTCTGTCATGACGCTGCGGCGAAAGGTCTTGACCAAATAATCGGTAAGCACAAAGGTGCCAACCTCTTTTTCAAATTCAGCACGCATACGTTCCGCCGTTGCAAAAACGTCGTAACAGTGCAAGCCAGCAAGGCGTTCCACATTATGACTTTCACAGATCGCGTCAAGGGCGCCGTAGGTTCCACAATCCGCATAAGCAACAACAACTCGGTCATGAGTTTTCGCAAACTCCGTTAAGGCTTCATCAACCGCAGGCGCAATTCGCTCGGGACGGTTATGGAAAAGTGGATCAATCGTGTGAAGCGTCAACTCAAGTGAGTTTCGCTCGGCAATGTCGTCAATGTGGCCAGCTAACGCACCACATGCGATGACTGCAAGTGTCATGACGGAAGCGCCAACTCCACGAAGAATTTCTCTTGGAAATCTTCCCGATCTGATAACTCGACATAATTCACTTCGTCAAGCAATGTGTGTGCACCATTACGTTCGGTATGAGACAGCAAAACCATCTTTGC
>CANFOW010000076.1 GCA_947448865.1 Actinomycetota bacterium | reverse complement strand
GCTGCCTCAACTCACTTTGCTTCCTTCGTGTCGCCTTATCTTGCGGAACGGCCTCGTGCAATTGTTGATGCGGTGTGCATGGCTGCTGATGGACTCGGCATGAGTCCGATTGACGTTGCACTCGCATGGGTGACGTCTCGACCGCAGGTTGCAAGTGCAATTGTTGGAGCTCGCACCGCAAGTCAACTGCGGGCAATTTTGGCAGGTATTAATTCGCAACTTCCTCATGAGATTAATGAAGCATTGGACGAAGTATCGGCTCCAGAGAGAAGTTATCCAGAATTCGGGTGGAATCAATAATGAGCGCAGTGTGGGAATACAAGGAAATGCGTTTCAGTCACGACGTCAAACGATCAGATGTCAAAACATATCTCACCACGATGGCTGAAATTGAGCGATGGGAACTTGATCGTGTACGCATTAGCTACGATGGTCGACGTTGGGTGCGACTGCGCCGAAAGATTTATCACCTACAACGCACTGCGTAACTGCGTAACTGCGTAAATGGTGCAACTGGCGCAATTGTGTAAGTGAGTAACTGCGTAAATGGCGTAACTGCGTAACTGAGTAACTGCGCAACTAACAAGCGCGAATAAATCGATCCATAACACGCATACCAAATTCAAGGCCAGCGACAGGAACACGCTCGTCTACACCATGGAACATTGCGCTGAAATCTAACTCAGGTGGCAATAACAACGGCAAGAATCCGTAGCACGTAATTCCGAGTTCACTGAATGCCTTTGCATCGGTGCCCCCCGAAACTGTGTAAGGAACCGGGATACCGAACGGATCCTCGGCTTTAATTGCTGCGCTCATTGCATCAACAAGGTGACCTTCAAATGGTGCCTCGAGTGCAATGCCATTAACAACATCTTCCCGAACGACTCCTGGTGGCAAAAGATTTTCAATGTCCTTGATGAGTTCGTCTTCAAATCCAGGAAGGAACCGTCCGTCAACCATTGCTTCTGCCGTTCCAGGTATGACGTTGTGTTTATAGCCAGCGTTCAACATTGTTGGATTCGCAGTGTTCGACAATGTGGCACCAATGATGCGCGCGATAGGTCCAAGATGACTCAACAATTCTTCAGGGTCATCGGCCGAAAGTGGAATACCCAGTGCATCTGATACTGCTTTGATGAAGTCACGCACAGTTGGTGTCATAGCAATGTCGAACTTGTGATTACCCACAGCAGCAACAGCTTCGGCAAGCCGAGTCACTGCATTGTCATTATTGAGAAAAGAACCATGACCCGCTGTACCTTCGGCACGCAGTTTCATCCAGCGAATACCTTTTTCTGCGGTCTGCACTAAATAAAGGCGTACATCGTCGCGAAGAGTTAACGAGAAACCACCAACTTCGCCCACGGCTTGTGTGACATTGACGAACTGATCTTTACGATTATCAACGAGCCAGTGTGAACCATGAATGCTTCCCGCTTCTTCGTCTGGCAAGAACTGCAAAACAATGTCGCGCGGTGGTTTTATACCATTTCGGGCATAGGCACGTGCAAGTGCCAAAATCATGCCGTCGCCGTCTTTCATGTCGACAGCACCTCTACCCCAAATGAGCCCATCGTGAATTTCGGCTGCGAATGGGTCGTAGGTCCAGTCCTTTGCTTGCGCCGGTACGACGTCGAGATGGCCATGGAGAAGTAACGCTGGACGAGACGAGTCTGTGCCTTCAATTCGGGCGTACACGCCCTGGCGCTTGCCACTGGTGGTCTCGTAACGCTCGCAGTCGATTCCAACTTCTTTGAGTTTGGCTTCAACATACTCGGCTGCTAATGCCTCACCAGGACCCGAATCATCCCCATAATTTGAGGTGTCGATTTGAATTAAATCGCGAACGATTTCGACGACTTCCGATGAGATATCTGCAAGTGGTTCCATGCGTCTTAGTTTCTCGCACTCACTTCACTTTTGTCCGCACTACCCTGCATTTGAGCCTGAGGGGTAAATACAGGTATTCTCATCAGGCTAGGCATTGCTTAGCGCACCAGTCCGAGTGGCGGAATAGGCAGACGCGCTAGCTTGAGGTGCTAGTCCCTTCACGGGGATGGGGGTTCAAGTCCCCCCTCGGACACATAAGCAATGAATCACTCGTAATCGCAAAAACCTACGGGACGACACAACGAGTCCTAAAATATGTGCGACCACACTTCCAGATCATGGAGTCCATCTGCTCGACCTTGGGCCTGGCGAAGCACTCCCTCGAAAGCAAAACCAGCGCGAGCAAGAGATTTCTTCTCAGCAACGTTTGTGACATCAGTGGACGCTTCGACTCGGGCAACACCTTCAAGGTGCAGCAATTCAGCAAGTTTGGCTTGAGCGGCAGCTCCAATCCCCTGCCCCCGGAATGGCGCAACAACATTAATTCCGATATTCATAGCGCGAGAGCCCAGCGTTGGTCCATACCAGACACTGTGACTCGATAGGTTGCCGACTTCAACAACACTGGCATCCGTATGCAACTCGATAACCCAACGTCGTAAATCTGCGGGCATTGCATTGCTATCGCGCTCGCCCCAGTCTTCGAATTCACTTGGTGAGTCAGGAACTTCGGCATCTCGTGACACTTCACGGAGTCTGATATCTAGGTCCGTCACGCATACACTCCATTGGCGCTAATTGATAAGTAATTCACTCTAACGAGTTGCCAATGAGCGAGGGTAACATTGCCTTGTGGAACTAGAAAAAGTCATTTTGTATTACGGATTTGCACCTATTGCAGATCCCAATGCTGTTCGACTTTGGCAACGCGACATGTGCGAGTTACTTAATCTCAAGGGACGCATCATTATTTCTGAGCATGGAATCAATGGCACACTGGGCGGGCCGATTTCTAGTTTGAAAACCTACATTGCCAAAACTCGTGAGTTTCCTGGTTTTAAGAAAATTGATTTCAAGTGGTCCGCTGGTTGCGCGAACGACTTCCCTCGCCTGAGCGTGAAAGCGCGAGACGAGATTGTGTCTTTCGGAGCTCCAGGCGAACTCAAAGTCGATGAAAAAGGTGTCGTGGGTGGTGGCGTGCACTTGCGACCAGAGGAAGTGAACGCACTAGTAGCTGCCCGTGGTGACGAAGTAGTTTTCTTTGACGGACGAAACGCATTTGAAGCCAAAATTGGTAAGTTCAAAAATGCCATAGTTCCGCAAGTCGAAACAACTCGTGACTTCGTTGCTGAATTCGAAAGCGGAAAATACGACCACTTAAAAGACAAACCCATCGTTACGTACTGCACAGGCGGAATTCGATGCGAAGTGTTGTCTTCCGTTATGAAGAACCGCGGCTTTGAAGAGGTTTACCAAATTCAAGGTGGCATTGTTCGTTACGCCGAAGAATTCGGTAACGACGGATTGTGGGAAGGCTCGCTCTACATTTTCGACAAACGCATGAATCAAGAGTTCGGCGATGAAACGAAAGTGATTGGAGAATGCGATCACTGCGCTTCCCCAACAAGTAAGTTCTACAACTGCGCCAACTTGAGATGTCGCAAACTGATTTTGCTGTGTGAAACCTGTTCCACTCTAGATTGGAGCATCATGTGCACACCGGATCATCAATCCCTCGTGCGAAAATAGCTCGACTCTCAGGCAGTACCCACAGTTATGCCAGGTGGAAGAATCCCTTAATTGAAGCAACGATCATTTCGACTGCAATTGCAGCAAGCAAAAGACCGGCCACCCGCGCTAACAACGTCACGCCAGACTCTTTGATCACCGCAAGAATCTTCGTGGAGAACATCAAGGTCAAGGCAATCACAACGTGAACCAGAATGATGGCCAATCCCAACATGCCCTTCTTGGCCGGACTGTCGGCGTATTGCACATAAACCATCGTTGTTACAATTGCGCCAGGTCCAGCCAATAGCGGCGTTCCAAGTGGTACGAGAGCCACGTTTGTCGGAGTCTGCGAGTTCGCTCCTTCACCGTCTTTTCCTGTAAGTAACTCGAGTGCTACGAGTAACAACAGAAAACCACCAGAGCCTTGAAGTGCAAAGAGCGACACATGAAGGTAATTGAGAATTACTTGACCAAAGAGAGCAAACGGGACAATGACTAACAGTGAAACACCTGCAGCCTGCCAGGCAAGCCGGATACGTTCATCATGCGATCGATTGCCCACTAACGCGAGGAACACCGGAGTTACCCCGGGCGGATCCATAATCACAAGAAGGGTGACAAATGCTTGGATTCCAAAAGTTAATGCCGAAACTGCGAGCAAAGTTTGCATTACGCAACTCTAGCGGTCAACGAAAAATTAACTTCCGCCAGATTCCATCTTGCGCAAAGTTTCAATACGCGAAGACAACGGTGGATGCGTTGC
>CANFOW010000075.1 GCA_947448865.1 Actinomycetota bacterium | reverse complement strand
ACATTCATTCCTGCTTTCACTAAGTTCAAAAGAACCTCTTGTGACGCAGTAGCCGGACCTAATGTGCAAACAATTTTCGCGCGACGCATTCGTTCAACCTATCTTGTTCATACTAATTTGGGCTACACCAAAAGTTGGCGTGCCGTTGGAGGTATTGCGACGGGCAATGTCGTGGCCCCGCTTAAATATGTGTCGACATGCGCAGCAGCAGAACGACCTTCGGCAATCGCCCACACTATGAGCGACTGTCCTCGTCCAGCATCACCTGCTACAAATACTCCATCGACATTTGTTTGGTAAGAGCTATCTCTAGCAATGTTGCCTCGGTCATCAAGGTGAACACCGAGTTGGTCAATGAGCGAACCTTTTTCCGGTCCCACAAATCCCATAGCTAAAAAGACAGCATCAGCAGGCAAGACGCGCAGGGTACCTTCGACAGGCACAAACTTTCCTTCGATCTGTTCCACGTTGACGACTTCGATTCCCTCGACGCGGTTGGTTCCGATGAATCGGGTTGTCGAGATTGCGTATTCGCGCACACCACCTTCTTCGTGTGCACTCGTTACCCGATACACCATGGGATACGTTGGCCAAGGCGCAGATGCTGGTCGTTCTAACGACGGTTGCGGCATGATTTCGAGTTGTGTTACTGACTTAGCTCCTTGACGAAGAGCAGTTCCTAAGCAGTCTGCACCTGTGTCTCCGCCACCAATGACAATGACATTCTTTCCAGCCACATCAATCGGTGCGTAGTCATAATCACCGAGTTGGACTCGATTAGCACCCGGCAAGTACTCCATAGCTTGGTGGATGCCTGGCAATTGTCGTCCCGGTACATCAAGTTCTCGCCATGCAGTTGCTCCAACTGCCAGCACAATTGCGTCATAACGCGCCTTGAGATCTGCTGCCGATCGATCTATTCCCACATCTATGCCAGTGCGAAACTTAACGCCCTCGGCTTCCATCTGTGCGAGTCTGCGATCAATGTGACGCTTTTCCATTTTAAATTCAGGTATTCCATAACGCAGCAAGCCACCGATGCGATCTGAGCGCTCGTACACAGCAACAGTGTGACCAGCACGAGCGAGTTGTTGCGCTGCTGCTAGACCGGCCGGACCTGAGCCAATGACCGCAACAGTTTTACCAGATAAGCGTTCCGGTGCCTGTGGTTCGACAAACCCTGAATCCCAGGCTTTATCAATGATGGACACTTCTACTTGCTTAATAGTTACAGCTTCACCAGAGATACCTACAACACATGCGGTTTCGCATGGCGCTGGACATAGTCTGCCGGTGAACTCTGGAAAATTGTTTGTTGCATGAAGTCGCTCGGATGCTTGTCTCCAATCATCGCGAAATACCAAGTCATTCCAATCAGGAATCAGGTTTCCTAATGGACAGCCATTGTGACAAAACGGAATACCACAATCCATGCAGCGACCAGCTTGAGTCTTCAATGATTCCTGGGGGAAATCTTGATAGACCTCTTTCCAATCTGTAATGCGTACATCAACGGGACGACGAGTTGCAGTCTCACGACTATTTTCTATAAATCCACGAGGGTTACCCATATTGACTTAACCTCCTACGCCCGTGCCGCTTGCATGATGGCCTCATGTGGATCGCGACCTTCGGCTAGTGCTTGCGCTTGGGCATCAAGAACGCGACGGTAATCAATCGGCATGATTTTAGAAATGCGCCCAACTGCAGACGGCCAGTTCTCGAGCAGCTCGCGCCCGATGTCTGAATCAGTTTCTGCAACGTGGGATGAAATGAGTTTCTCCAGAAAATCAACATCAGAGGAATCGAGATTTTCCACTGCAACCATGTCGTAATTAATACGAGATGTAACAACGTCTAGGACGTATACAATCCCACCCGACATACCTGCGGCAAAGTTTCGACCAGTGGAACCCAACACAAGGACGCGTCCGCCTGTCATGTATTCGCAACCGTGATCGCCAACGCCTTCAACAACTAACGTTGCTCCCGAGTTTCGCACTGCAAAGCGTTCACCGACTTTTCCGCGAAGGAAAATATGTCCTGACGTTGCTCCATAGCCAATAACATTTCCCGCGATGATGTTCTCGCGAGCATCGAATACTGAGGCTCTGTCAGGTCGCACCACGATTCGCCCACCTGAAAGGCCCTTGCCTACATAGTCGTTGGTATCCCCTTCAAGTCGAAGTGTGATTCCCGCCGGCAAAAACGCACCGAACGATTGTCCAGCTGAACCAGTGAAAAGCAGGTCGATAGTTCCATCTGGCAGTCCGGCTCCTCCCCAGGCTCGCGTCACATGAGAACCGAGCATCGTTCCAACAGTGCGGTTTACGTTGCGGATTGAAAGTTGCGCGCGAACTGGCTCACCCGATCGGATTGCCGGTTGACACATGTCAATGAGCTGGTTGTCGAGAGCTTTATCAAGTCCGTGGTCTTGAGAAACGGTGTGATGTAACGATGCACCATCGACAAGAACTGGTCTATAAAGAATTGGAGATAAATCCAGACCCGACGCCTTCCAATGTGTGATTGCTTTGTTGACGTTGAGGAACTCGCTGTGTCCAATCGCTTCATCAAGTGAGCGCAAACCAAGTGACGCCAAAATTTCTCGAACTTCCTGGGCAACAAACTCGAAAAAGTTCACTACATGTTCTGCTTGTCCCGCAAACTTTTCTCGCAATTGCGGATTTTGAGTAGCCACACCAACCGGGCAGGTATCGAGGTGGCAGACCCGCATCATGATGCAACCCATCACAACAAGTGGCGCAGTTGCGAACCCAAATTCTTCGGCACCTAAGAGCGCCGCAATAACAACATCACGTCCGGTCTTGAGCTGGCCATCAGCTTGAACAACAATGCGATCACGCAATCCATTCATCAGCAACGTCTGTTGAGTCTCAGCAAGCCCGAGTTCCCAAGGTGCGCCTGCGTGTTTCAGGCTTGTGAGGGGCGATGCACCCGTGCCACCATCATGACCAGAAATCAAGACGACGTCTGCATGTGCCTTCGAAACCCCCGCAGCAACAGTTCCAATACCGAGCTCAGATACCAGCTTGACGTGAACTCGTGCTTGCGGATTTGCATTCTTGAGGTCATGAATGAGTTGAGCTAAATCTTCGATGGAGTAAATATCGTGATGAGGTGGCGGAGATATAAGTCCGACACCCGGTGTTGAATAACGCGTTTTAGCAACCCACGGATACACCTTGTGTCCAGGAAGTTGACCGCCTTCACCGGGCTTGGCGCCTTGCGCCATTTTGATCTGAATGTCATCAGCGTTCACAAGATATTCACTGGTGACACCGAAACGGCCAGAGGCAACTTGTTTAATAGCGGATCGACGAGAGTCACCATTAGCATCAGGTACAAATCGTGCAGGGTCTTCGCCACCTTCGCCGGTGTTGCTCTTGGCTCCGAGGCGATTCATGGCAATAGCGAGTGTTTCGTGAGCCTCTTGGCTAATCGAGCCATACGACATTGCGCCTGTTGAGAATCGCTTCACAATTGATTCGACCGACTCCACATCATCAATCGAGATCGGTTGCGAGTGGGCAAACTCAAATAAGCCTCGAAGTGTCATGAGACGAGTTGACTGTTCATTAACTCGCTCGGTGTACTGTCGAAAAATATCCATACGGCCGGTACGAGTTGAATGCTGGAGTCGGAACACAGTCTCGGGATCAAACAAATGTTGTTCGCCTTCTCGACGCCACTGATATTCGCCACCGACGTGAAGTGTGCGGTGAGCCGGAGAAATTCCGGTGCTTGGATAAGCCTGCGAATGGCGCGCGGCACATTCGGCTGCAATCACATCAAGACCCACACCCCCAAGTCGTGACGCAGTTCCCGTGAAATATTTATCGACAAGTTCTTGAGACAAACCAATTGCTTCGAATACCTGCGCACCTGTGTAAGACGCCACAGTAGAAATGCCCATCTTGCTCATGACTTTCAATAGGCCCTTACCAAGCGCCTTAACCAGATTGCGTACGGCCTTTTCTGGAGCAATGCCTGTCACGACACCACGGCGAACTAAGTTCTCAACCGATTCCATCGCAAGATAGGGATTCACTGCTGCTGCACCAAACCCGATTAGCAGCGCAACGTGATGAACTTCGCGCACATCACCAGCTTCGATAATGAGCCCAACTTTCGTGCGTTCACGTTGACGAATCAGGTGATGATGCACTGCTGCAGTCAAGAGCAGCGAAGGAATGGGAGCAAGTTCTTGTGTTGAATCACGATCTGACACAACGATAAACCGTTTTCCATTACGCACATGTTCGGATACTTCTGCACAAATGTGTTCGAGACGTTCCGCTAAGGCTGATGCACCACCTGCCACTCGATACAGGCCCTGCACTTTGGCGCTTGCAAGACCAGGCAAGTTT
>CANFOW010000074.1 GCA_947448865.1 Actinomycetota bacterium | reverse complement strand
GTGCAATTTATCCCAATACCAATGACAAATACATCATTAATTAGTTGCACCAGAACACCACACACTTTGCCCGGAGCGCTTTTCGTCAGCAAGACATCATTTGGCCACTTCACAGCCGAGGAAATTCCGAATGTGTCGAGCGCTTCACAGACACTGAGTCCAACAATCAGTGGCACGCTTGTTGGAGCGTGCGTCACGCGACCAGCGTCGACACCAAGCGAGAGTGCTATGCCTGCTCCCCACGGACTTGTCCATTGTCGTTCAAGACGTCCGCGTCCAGTGACTTGCTCGTCAGCGGTTACCGCAACGATTCGACCACCGCGGATCTGTTCGCGATAATCGAGCACGATGTCGTTCGTGGAACCCACGGAGTCGCGAACATCAAGCAGAATGTGTGGCTGTCCAACCTGCTCTAAAGCCTGCAAAATAGCGTCGGAATTCAATGAAGTACGCGATGCTTTCGACTCAAAGGATTCCACCTCGCTAGGGTAGACGAAAGAGGATGACGAAAGGTAATGCAGGTGAGTTCTGACAACGACAGCCCAGCAATTGATATCCATACAACTGCAGGCAAAATCGCCGATTTAAAGGACCGTCGCGACCACGCGGCAAGCCGTCGTCAAGATGCCGTTGATAAGCAGCATGCCAAAGGCAAGCTCACTGCAATGGAGCGAATTGAACGCCTACTTGATGAAGGCTCGTTCCA
The DNA here is from genome assembly GCA_947448865.1 of Actinomycetota bacterium. GTDB lineage: Bacteria > Actinomycetota > Actinomycetes > S36-B12 > UBA5976 > UBA5976. The sequence continues at coordinate 3,862 of CANFOW010000074.1, read as the reverse complement.
GCAGATTGATGGATTAGCGCGTCATCGCTCGCATAACTTTGGCATGCAAAAAACCCGTCCGTATGGCGATGGTGTTATCACTGGTTACGGAACTATCGATGGTCGTCAAGTGTGCGTGTTCTCGCAGGACTTCACCGTCTTCGGCGGCTCACTAGGCGAAGTGTTCGGTGAAAAAATTTGCAAGGTAATGGATCTCGCTCTTAAAACTGGTGTTCCGATAATTGGTATCAATGATTCAGGTGGCGCTCGCATTCAAGAAGGTGTTGTATCGCTTGGTCTGTATGCCGAAATTTTCAAGCGCAATGCACATGCTTCTGGTGTCATCCCACAGATTTCACTCGTTCTCGGTCCATGTGCCGGTGGCGCGGTGTACTCGCCAGCCATGACCGACTTCATCATCATGGTTGATAAGACGTCACACATGTTCATTACGGGTCCTGATGTCATCAAAACCGTTACTGGCGAAGAAGTTGAATTCGAAGAACTTGGTGGAGCGCGGACACACAATACAAAGTCTGGTGTGGCTCATTACATGGCACACGACGAAGATGACGCTATTGACTACGCTCGTTCATTGTTGTCATACCTACCGAGTAACAACATGGATGAAGTTCCTTTTATCGATGTTGAAGCGGATCTTGAAATCACAGATTCTGATCGCTCGCTGGATACTTTGATTCCAGATTCACCTAACCAGCCATACGACATGCACAGAGTTATTGAAGAAGTTCTCGACGACGAAGACTTCCTCGAAGTTCAAGCCATGTTCGCGCCAAACATCATCACAGGCTACGGTCGCATCGAAGGTCGCCCAGTTGGCGTAGTTGCCAATCAACCAATGCAGTTTGCTGGCACTCTTGATATTGACGCCAGTGAAAAAGCAGCACGTTTTGTCCGAACCTGCGATGCGTTCAATGTTCCAGTTATTACCTTTGTCGATGTTCCTGGCTTCCTGCCTGGAACGGATCAAGAATGGCAAGGAATTATTCGACGTGGTGCGAAATTGCTTTATGCCTACGCAGAAGCCACCGTTCCGCTCGTCACCATCATCACTCGCAAGGCTTATGGCGGCGCGTATGACGTGATGGGGTCAAAGCACCTTGGCGCTGACATTAACTTGGCTTGGCCAAGTGCTCAGATTGCCGTGATGGGTGCACAAGGTGCAGTCAATATTTTGTACCGCAAAGAAATTGCTGAAGCCGTTGATAAAGATGCTGAACGCGCTCGTTTGATGGCCGAATATGACGACAAGTTTGCAAACCCTTACCTAGCAGCCGAGCGTGGTTATGTTGATCGCGTTATCTTCCCACACGAAACTCGCGTGATGGTGACGCGAGCTTTGCGTGGATTGCGTGGCAAGCGCCAAACATTGCCACCAAAGAAGCATGGAAATATCCCACTATGAGCCAGCCACTTGATGCAGCAGCACTTTCTGTTGTCAAAGGTGAAGTGTCAGCTGAGGAACTCGCAGCACTTGTTGTTGTATTAAATGCTTCTATTTCCCAGGGCCGAGCAACTAATAAGTCACGCGTGACGCCGGAATGGAATGCGCCGCATCGCGCTATTCGTCGCACACTTCCACATGGCGTTAATGCGTGGCGTCGATCTGCATGGCCGCTCTGAGTTTTTTATGTCACGTACTGTCCTTTTAGCTTCGGCATCCTCGTCACGTTATTCATTGCTCACGCAAAGTGGAATCACACCGATTGTTCAAGTCAGCCATGTTGACGAAGATGCAATCGAGGAGCAACTCTCTCCTATTGCAACCGCCGAGTTATGTGTTGCACTTGCAACAGCTAAGGGTGAGGCCGTCGCAGCACATGTAACCGCAACCGATGTCAGCAACTTACTCATCATCGCCGCTGACTCAATGTTGGAATTCGACGGACAGTCATACGGAAAACCAGAAACTGAAGGCAACGCCATTGCCCGTTGGCAAGCTATGCGTGGTAAATCTGGTTACCTGCATACTGGCCATTGGGTACACGACACCGTCACAGGACAAACCCGTACCGGAGTAGCTGGCGCTCGGGTGTATTTCGCTGACATTAGCGATGATGAAATCACGCATTATGTTGCAACTGGCGAGCCACTGTTTGTTGCAGGAGGATTCACACACGAAGGACGCAGCGCAGCCTTCATAGAACGTATGGACGGAGATGGTCCAGCCGTTGGTGGAATCTCGCTTGCGCTGCTGCGCATGTTTGTACTTGAGATGGGTATCCCCTGGCACTCACTCTGGAACACACCGTAACTGCCAATCCGCCAACCAATAGACTTGGCACACGAGATAGGAGCCGCTACCAATGAGCCGCAAAATCACGTCAGTTCTGATTGCCAACCGTGGTGAAATCGCGATTCGCGTTGCCCGTGCCTGTAAAGATGCCGGCATCAAAAGCATCGCCGTCTATGCAGATCCAGACCGCGATGCACAGCATGTCTCAGTAGCTGATGAAGCGTTTGCCCTCGGTGGAAACACCGCAGCCGAGAGCTACCTGGTCATCGACAAGATTATTGATGCGGCCCGCAAGTCTGGCGCAAATGCCGTTCACCCTGGTTATGGATTCCTCTCGGAAAACGCTGATTTCGCCCAAGCTGTTATCGATGCTGGATTAATTTGGATTGGTCCACCGCCTGCGGCGATTCGCGACCTAGGTGACAAAGTGTCGGCTCGACACATCGCTGCTATTGCAGGTGCACCGCAAGTAAAGGGCACCGCAGATCCTGTTAAAGATTCGGCTGAAGTTGTTGCCTTTGCTCGGGAAAACGGATTGCCGATTGCAATTAAGGCTGCCTTTGGTGGTGGTGGTCGCGGTCTGAAGGTCGCACGAAACCTAGAAGAAATTCCTGAACTTTTTGACTCTGCAGTGCGTGAAGCTGTTGCCGCTTTCGGTCGCGGTGAATGTTTCGTTGAACGCTACCTCGATAACCCACGTCACGTTGAAACCCAGTGTCTGGCTGATGAACACGGCAATGTTGTTGTTGTCTCGACTCGCGATTGTTCACTACAACGTCGCCACCAAAAACTTGTTGAAGAAGCACCGGCTCCATTCTTAAGTCAGCAGCAAATTGATGAACTGTATTCATCAAGCAAAGCGATTTTGAAGGAAGCAAAGTACGTCGGAGCAGGAACTTGCGAATTCCTGATTGGTGTCGATGGAACAATCTCTTTCCTTGAAGTCAACACACGTCTACAAGTTGAACATCCTGTAACCGAAGAAGTCGCTGGCATAGACCTAGTGCGTGAGCAATTCCGCATTGCTGAAGGTCAAGCACTTGGCTACACCGATCCGGTATTGCGCGGCCACAGCATTGAGTTCCGAATTAACGGCGAAGATCCAGGTCGTGGATTCTTGCCAGCTCCAGGTTCTCTGACCGTATGGAATCCACCAAGTGGACCAGGAGTGCGTCTTGATGGCGGCTTTGTGCAAGGCGACGTCATTGGCGGAAACTTTGATTCGCTTTTAGCCAAGCTCATCGTGACAGGACGTGACCGCCAAGAAGCACTTGAGCGTTCGCGACGTGCGCTCGCTGAATTCACAATCGACGGCATCGCAACAGCGCTTACCTTCCACGTTGCCGTGGTTAATGATCCTGATTTTGCGCCGGCTGATCCCAATCAACCCTTTAAGGTGCACACGCGTTGGATTGAAACAGAATTCAACAACACGATTCCTGCTTACTCTGGCGGTTCCGATGTTGACGCCGAAGTCGGCGACCGCACACCAATCACTGTTGAAGTCAACGGCCGCCGAGTTGAAGTTGTGCTGCCTGCAAACCTTTCGTTTGGTTCCGGTTCGGCTAGCTCGTCTGCAAAAAAGCCCACAAAGCGCGCCAAGAAAGCCGGCGGTCAGGCCAGCGG
>CANFOW010000073.1 GCA_947448865.1 Actinomycetota bacterium | reverse complement strand
TTCATTCCCGAGTCACTCTCCTCTTTTGATAGTACGCCTGTCTTTCTGTCAATACACTCGCCTCATGGCTTCAGCAAAGTTTGTTCGCTCACGTTCTGTCCCAACAACGCCGTGGAGTGCAGGCGACTCCGACTGGAGCGCTTCACCTCTAACGTTCGTTGTCCTTATTGTCGGCAACTGGCTATACGGAGTTGGCGAAGCTCTTCTCATCAACGCAAACATTGGACAAACCTCAGGCACAGTCTTGGCGCAAGGAATAAGTAAGCACTTGAACACCAGCATCGGGTGGTCGACGTTTTACATTTCCGTCACAGTGATGTTGTTGTGGATCCCGCTGCGCCAACGACCAGGCATCGGAACCATGATCAACATCGTCTTAGTGTCTGTGTCCATTGATGTGATGATGAAAATAATTCCTGTCCAAACCAACATTTATGCGCAACTCGCTCAGGTTCTTATCGGCGTTTTGGTGTTCGGAGTTGCGAGCGCTCTTTACATCACATGCAATCTTGGAGCTGGTCCACGCGACGGCTTAATGACAGGGCTTAACAAAAAATTTAGTTGGCCCATTGCCAAAGTGCGATTAGTAATGGAAAGCATCATGTTGGTGGGTGGTTGGCTCCTTGGCGGACAAGTCGGAGTTGGCACCGTCATTTACACATTGCTCGTTGGTGAAACCATCGCTTTATGCTTCGGTTTCGTCAGCCGCAAATCATAAGTGCAGTTCGAAACTGCTTACATAGTCATACCTTGCTCTGAAAAGTTGCTAAGGTCACCATTTATTTGGTGACAATGTCTCGCTAAGTGCGGTGGACTTCATATGAGGTATGTATGTCCATTCGTGAGTTCTTCCCAAGTCGCTCGGATTACAGTCTTGTCACGAAAGCCTCTGCTCGACTTGATCTCACCGCAGGCTTGAGCGTTGCGATTGTTGCGCTGCCACTTGCACTCGCGTTCGGCGTGAGTTCAGGCGTAGGTGCTCAAGCCGGACTTGTGTCGGCAATCATCGCGGGAATCTTGGCCGCAATATTTGGTGGAAGTCATCTGCAAGTCAGTGGGCCGACGGGGGCCATGACCGTCGTACTCATTCCGATCTATGCACAATTCGGCGCCCATGCCGTTTTTGCAGTTGGCTTCGTTGCAGGAATCATTTTGGTGGTCGCGTCATTTATGGGTGCAGCACATTCCATGCGCTACATACCTCTGAGCGTTATCGAAGGGTTCACGCTCGGTATTGCGTTACTTATTGGTCTCCAGCAAATACCCCTGGCACTGGGCATCAAAGCGGATTCGTCATCCGTAGTCCTTTCGGCCTTGCACGCTATTCAGGCATCGACCGTGACTCTTCATCGACAAAGTCTGGCTATATCTTTGGGGACGGTTGCTTTTATCGTTGTCGCTCGAAAAATCCATGCAACGATGCCTGCAGGAATCATCGCCGTTGCCCTTGCCACCATCGTGACTTCGGCTTTGACACTTGATGTCAAAACCGTGGGCTCGATTCCACGCACGTTGACCTGGATAGGTCTACCGTCGCTTTCGGATTTGCCGTGGGCATCTCTCGTTCTTCCTGCTCTGTCAGTCGCAGGCCTGGCCGCCATCGAAGGTTTACTCTGTGCGTCAGTTGCGGATTCCATGGTCGATGTACCTGCGCATAATCCTCATCGTGAGTTGCTTGGTCAAGGAATCGCAAACTTGGTCTTACCACTTTTTGGCGGCGTTCCGGCAACAGCCGCAATCGCAAGAACGGCGGTTAATGTTAAAGCTGGTGCAACGAGTCGCATTGCAGCCATTACTCACTCAGTCATTCTTTTAGTTTGTGTTCTGGGTGCATCCAGACTTGTGAGTCACATTCCACTCGCCAGTCTGGCCGGAGTGTTAATCGCAACAGCGGCTCGAATGATTGATGTTCGCCGGCTTCGAGATTTTGTCTCGCATACAACTCACCATGCGGTGACCTTATCTTTAACTGCACTCGCCACGCTCTTCCTAGATTTGGTTGAGGCTGTTGCTCTTGGGCTCATCGTTGCCACAGCGCTGTCGCTTCTACAGTCTCCTCGCGAGCAGCGTAAGCATGAATCTGAAATCAATGAAGCAGAACATGTCATGCACGATGCTTTCCATGAGGACCACCTCGAGCCTTAGACTTTCCTCATGGCGGAATTGGTGTTTTTCACAGGAACAATGGATTGCGGTAAGTCGACTCTGGCTGCTCAAGTGAATTACAACCATGCCAGCCGAGGTCGTCGCGGATTAGTTTTCACCCGCAATGACCGCGCTGGCTCAGGTATTTTGTCGAGCCGGCTGGGACTCACTGTCCAAGCTCACGAAGTTACTGACGCAACAGACTTTTTTGCTGCAGCACTCGAAGGTCGACGTGAAACACTCGACTACATCATCTGTGATGAATCCCAGTTTTATTCGCGCCAACAAATTGATCAGCTAGCCCACATCGTCGATGACTTAGACATTGACGTGTATGCATTTGGAATTACGAGCGACTTTCGCACGTCACTATTTCCTGGATCAGCCAGACTCATCGAATTAGCCGATCGCATCGAAACTTTGCAGGTCGAAGCGCTGTGTTGGTGTGGCCGAAAAGGCACACATAATGCCCGCACAATTAACGGAGTCATGGTCACAGAAGGCGAACAGGTTGTCGTGGGAGACACAGGCGCCGAAACTGATGTGATTGGTTACGAAGTACTGTGTCGCCGTCATCACATGCAGGGAATGACCCTGCACAACCCCGGTGACTAGTCGCGGTTACGCGATAGCAAACCCACAAGACCGATTACGGCGCCGACTGCCGCAGCAATGCGCTCTGGGCGTGGCTTACCTTCTTCATTCACAAAGAAATTTGTCGCCTTGGTGAGTCCACGGTTGGCAACAGCTGCAGGCTTGACGAAGTCCTGGAGTTCGGACACCGTGCCAAGTAAGCGGGTCCGAGTGGCCTCAATCTGGGCTGCGATTTCGTCGGAACTTTGTGGCTTGTTGCTCATAGTCCAAGCCTAATGTGGCTTGCGGACAGTCAAAACCGCTCAAGGTGCAGGCACCGCGTCACTGGCATAAACTGTTATTGCAAATGATTTGCAATAAGGAGTTCCATGAACACGATCGTCGCTAACCATCCAGAGGTGCGCATCCCGCTGCGCGAACGCCTCACTCGGGATGAATGGCGTCGGATGGCGGCCATGTTTGGCGTCATCATTTTCCTGCATGTTTTGGGACTTGGTTTGATGTGGGCTGCCACGCGTGGGCACTACAAACTCAGCGACGGCAGCATGTTTGGCTGGGGAACCGCGATGTTGGCTTACACACTCGGTATGCGCCATGCATTTGATGCCGATCACATTTCGGCCATTGACAACACGACTCGCAAACTCATGAGCGAAGGGCAACGTCCGCTTGCCGTCGGGTTCTTTTTCTCGCTGGGTCATTCCAGTGTTGTCGCGTCGCTCGCAATTCTTTTGAACTTTGGACTTAAGTCGCTCGGCACTCAAATTAATGACAGCAACTCTTCGTTGCATCATTACACCGGCATTGTGGGAACAACAATCAGTGGCGCCTTCCTGATGTTGATTGCTATTTTGAATCTCCTCGTACTCATGTCTGTTGTCAAAATCTTTCTTGACATGCGTCGCGGGCTTTATGACGAAGCAGAATTGGAAAAGCACCTCGACTCACGTGGATTCTTCATGAGATTCTTTGGACCGCTTGCACGCCGCATCGACAAGTCGTGGAAGATGTATCCCCTGGGCATCCTGTTCGGACTTGGATTTGATACCGCAACAGAAATTGGACTTTTGGTTCTTGCAGGTTCATCCGTCGTTGCAGGACTGCCTTGGTGGGCAATTATTTCCCTCCCCGCTTTATTTGCTGGTGGCATGAGCTTGCTGGACACCATCGACGGATCTTTTATGAACTTTGCCTATGGTTGGGCATTCAGTAAGCCAGTTCGCAAGGTGTACTACAACATCGTGATCACTGGGCTATCAGTCGGCACCGCAATGTTCATTGGAGGAATGGAACTCTTCCAAGTCTTATCTGCTCAACTTCACCTGACGGGTGGCTTCTGGGATTTCGCGAATAAATTTGATTTGAACAATGCCGGGTACATCATCGTGTCCGCTTTCGCAATCGTCTGGATTGTTGCAATTTCAATCTGGAAATTCGGCAACGTAGAAGAGCGTTGGCATGATCGGGCTCATGCTGCTCAAATTGCACGCGGTGAACAAGCAGACCATGCAGCTGCAGGGCTTACCCCTGGACCAATCCGAGAGCCATTCATCATCGACTAGCGATGCGTAGGCTTACGCCTATGACACGACTCGAGACCGCAAGTAAGGCGCCGGCATTCACCCTCACGGACGCGCAAGGCAATAAGCGGTCGTTGGCGGAATTCGCCGGACAACGAATCGTGTTGTACTTCTACCCTGCTGCCATGACTCCTGGATGCACAAAGCAAGCCTGCGATTTCCGAGACAACCTTGAGTTTTTCACCGCACATGGGTACACAGTTATTGGAATTTCACCAGACAGTCCTGAAAAATTAAGCAACTTTGCGGATTCAGAAAACTTGAACTTTATTTTGTTAAGCAATCCCAAGCACGACGTGATGGAGAAATACGGCGCTTGGGGCGAGAAAAATCTTTACGGAAAAATTGTCACTGG
>CANFOW010000072.1 GCA_947448865.1 Actinomycetota bacterium | reverse complement strand
GTCAGTACCTTCCTAATAGAATGGTCAGGCTCGCTTAGGTGAGCATGGTGGGTGTAGTTCAGCTGGTAGAACACCTGGTTGTGGTCCAGGATGTCGCGGGTTCGAGTCCCGTCACTCACCCCAGTTAGAGACCCGCTTCATGCGGGTCTTTTTCATTACCTGCTTAGCAAATCCGCTGGCGAATATTTAGTAACTGCTTGGCAAATCCGCTGGCGAGTACTTAGTAGCTGCTCTGTTAATCCGCTGGCGAGTACTTAGTAGCTGCGCCATTTCGCGCAAATCCCAAAAGCGTCAATCCAAACTCTCGAGCTGTTTCCACGGCCAAGGATGTCGGCGCTGACACTGCTACAACTGCACTGATTCCAGCTGCAACTGCCTTTTGAATAATTTCGTATCCACCGCGACCAGAAATCGCAAGTGAGTATCCCGTGAGTGGCAACATGTCGTGCATCAATGCGTAACCAACAATTTTGTCGACTGCATTGTGACGACCAACGTCTTCCCGAACAACAATGAGATTGCCATCTGGATCAAATAATCCCGCCGCATGCAAGCCACCTGTTTTATCAAAAACTTTTTGTTTCGGACGCATCAGTTCCGGCAATCCAGCAAGTTGTTCATCCGACAATTGTGGAGCAGTCACATTGGAACAGCCGCGATGTCGAAGGTCATCAATTTGAGTTGAGCCACACACACCACACGCACTCGACATTGTGAAGCGTCTATCCAAAGTGCGCTCAATAGCTGGAGCATCATCACGCACATGAGCAACAATCACATTTTCTTGTTCACGTAAAGAGAGTGACTTGTCTTTACAGGTCGTAATTCCGATGAGGTCGTCTCTGGTACGCAACAAACCTTCAGACCATAAAAATCCTGCGCCTAATTCAATATCGTGTCCCGGAGTGCGCATCGTGATTGCAAGTTGTCGAGCAGGCTCGCTAGATTCCACACGAATTTCAAGTGGCTCTTCACCGACTACATAATCGTCGATAGATCCTGGGCGATCCGTTTTCGATACCCGTATTCGCTTAGATGCGGAAATTGGTTGATCGTTAGTCACGAGCAGCCTGACTTTGAGACTCCCAGTCCCCTAGATTGGAACGCACAATTGCGAGAATTTCGTTGATGTCACGCTCGCCAACTGCCGCAGCGTAGCCCAACAAGAAAGTTGTCAGAGGCGCAGCTTTACGTTCAACACCATGAGCAACGTCGCGCGTGAGTTCGAGTAGATCGTCAACCGGAACAACATCACTATCTACACCTAGCGATTTCGCAACGAACTGCAACCACATTTCAGTCATGTGAACTCCTTGTTCCTGAACCACACTTGCAACATCAAGCCATGTATCAACATCGCGTACATCTCTTACCGTAACGCCCACCATCTCTCGAGTCGAGAGTAGACGCAGTGGCGACACATTCACACCAAGGCTAGGTCGTAATAATTCACGCAAGACATCCGTTGCTACACATGCGCAAAGCGGCTGTCCCGTACCGTCCTCGCGAAGTGCCCAAGCGCCATCGTGCCCGATTGCGGCATTGCAAATGCGACTCACATCATCGGAATTCAATCTTTGATCAGCAGCCGTGATAAAAACATAATCTGTTTGAACGTGCGCTAATCCGGTCCATAAGCCAACGCCTGGACCGCCAGCAACTGCATGATCATCTAGCCACAGAACGTCGCGGCTGATGTTGCGCTGTGGTCCCACAACCAACACTCGACCAGGACAAGCGTCGATGACATCAACCAAGAGTGGGTTACCCGTCACACCAAGTGGCAACATCGTTTTATCGACACCACTCAATCTTTGAGCTGTGCCACCTGCGACGACGATTGAATCTGGCTGCATAGTCCCTAGCCTTGCACAGTCCGGACTCCCGCTAGATTGAACGGTATGACTAGTGAAATGGGACGCAATGTTTCATGGGATAGTGCTCGTGCCATCGCCCATGACCGCGCTCCATTTGGACATATCGCCGACATCGAACTCGCATCAGCCATCGGGCGAACACTGGCAAACGATTTAGTCGCATTATCGGATTTACCACCTGCACCGACTGCAATGATGGACGGCTATGCCGTTCGAGGGCCTGCGCCATGGCTGATTATTGGTGAAGTGCGTGCTGGACAACATGTCAGCACCATCGAATCTGGGCAAGCATTGCGAGTAAGCACAGGTGCCCACATTCCGGAACTCAGCGACATGGTTATTGCGCAAGAACATGCGACTGTGGTTGATGACAGCGTTACCGGTTTTGTTAATGACAGTGAACGCAACAACATTCGAATCCCAGGCGATGAAGCTCAACGTGGGGAATTAATCGCAGCGGCGGGAACTTTCATTACTCCCGTGATTGCTGGATTGGCACATACGGCCGGATACGACACGGCACCGACATACGTTCCTCCACTTGTCGATGTTTTCGTGACCGGTGACGAACTCATTACAACTGGACCGTCTCGGCCTGGCGCTATTCGTGATTCGCTCACCGTCCAAGTTCCGGTATGGATTAGATATTGTGGTGCACAACTGAGCAACATAAATCGCACACGTGACTCACTAAATGACATGGTGACTGCGATTACGCAGTCTGATTCTGGAATCATCATCACAACAGGTGGCACAGCACACGGTCCACACGACTATGTTCGTCCGGCGCTTGAACAACTCGGCGCCGAACTATTGGTTGATGAAATGAACACCAGACCAGGGCACCCCACTGTTTTAGCCCAACTCCCTAGCGGTCAATTTATTGCAAGTTTGCCTGGCAATCCGTTGGCAGCCTGCGTCTCGTTTCTGACGGTCGTTGATCCGCTCATCCGCAAGATGACTGGACGAGCGCTTGCACCTCTCATCGATTGCACAATGGATGCCATCAACGAGACCTCAAAAATGCGCATCATGCCTGTGACAGTTGAAGGCGGAATTGCCACACCTACTGAATACCGAGGATCAGCGATGTTACGTGGGCTGAGCGTAGCTACTGCGCTTGCGGTTGTTGCTCCAGGTTCGCGTCATGGCCGTTTGCTCATGCTGCCTTGGCAACAAAGTTAATTAACTGACTTGTTGACGACCTTGTCGAGGTTCAATAAAGACGAATAGCAGACGTACGAGTCATGCATTCAACGAGTAGCTGAAAAGTCGCGCATCACGCTTTTGCTTGTGCGTGCAAGTCATCTACTGCGCGTAATACTTGCTCGCTGAAGTCATCTCGATGGTCGTTGACATACCCATACAGTTGCGCACGCATTGCTGGAGTCCAAAAACTTTCAAGGTGCGCGGCTAATTTAGTATGCAAGTTTTCATGTGCCGGCAAATTTTTTTCTATCTGCAACGCCATGTAAACAAGTTTGTTCACGTCCACAATTACGCCTTCATCAAAACGTCATCAAGAGTTGAGCCTGTCGACACACTTGAGTCCGCAGGACGAATCTCGACCGCTGTGACTTTGTATTCAGGACAGTTGGTTGCCCAGTCCGAATAGTCAGTCGTGATGATATTCGCGCCACTAATCGCATGGTGGAACGTTGTGTACACAACGCCGGCGGGCACTCGATCGGAAATCCGGGCACGCAAAATTGTTTCACCAATACGACTTGTCACTGCAACTTGTTGATCATCGTGAATACCACGCAATAGTGCATCGGCTTCGTGAATCTCTAAGTAATCTTCCGAATGCCACGTGGTGTTGTCAGTACGTCGAGTTTGAGCACCAACGTTGTATTGACTCAAAATGCGACCCGTCGTGAGTAACAACGGGAATTTTCGAGTTGAGCGCTCGTCGGTAGGAACAAACGGAGTTTCTAAGAACTGGCCCTTGCCGCGTACGAAGGCATCAACGTGCATAATCGGTGTTCCTGAAGGAGCGGCATCATTACAAGGCCACTGAACACTTCCAACACGATCGAGCATTTCGAAACTCACATTGGCAAACGTAGGAGTGATCTTGGCAATTTCATCCATGATCTCGCTGGACTTGTTGTAATGCATTGGGTAGCCCATCGCCTGCGACAATTCGCACACGATTTCCCATTCGCTTTTGCCCGTCTTGGATGCCATCACTGGACGCACACGATTGATGCGGCGTTCTGCGTTGGTAAACGTTCCGTCCTTTTCTAGGAACGAAGTTCCCGGCAAGAACACGTGAGCGAAAGCAGATGTTTCATTCAAGAACAGGTCCTGAACAACCACGAGGTCCATAGAGCGCAACGCTTGTTCCACGTGCTTGGTATTCGGGTCAGATTGCGCAAGGTCTTCACCTTGAATAAAGATGCCGCGGAATTCTCCCGAGATTGCGGAATCAAGCATGTTCGGGATACGCAAACCTGGGTCTGGCATGAGCTTGACGTCCCACAACATTTCAAACTGTTCACGAACAGCGATGTCTGACACATGGCGGTAACCCGAGAGTTCATGCGGGAACGACCCCATGTCACAAGCACCTTGCACGTTGTTCTGACCGCGAAGCGGATTCACACCCACACCATCACGGCCGATGTTTCCAGTTGCCATGGCAAGGTTGGCCATACCCATAACCATGGTTGAACCTTGGCTATGTTCAGTTACACCGAGACCGTAGTAGATCGCAGCGTTAGGTGCCTTGGCATATAAACGAGCTGCGGCACGAATGTCATCTGCGGGCACTCCGGATTGTGCCTGAACAACTTCCGGGCTGTTTTCGGGGCGCTCAATGAAAGCACGCCAAGAGCGGAATGCTTCAGTATCGCAACGCTCAGCTACATAATCCTC
>CANFOW010000071.1 GCA_947448865.1 Actinomycetota bacterium | reverse complement strand
ATGAATTGCCGGAAGCTTGGCATTTTCTGCCAGTTGCGCCATAAAGCGCCCCGTAGCCGCGCGACCTATGGCTCCAGTTCCCCACAACATCGGTATTGATTCGGCCAGTGCTAGTCCGAGCGCTTTAGCCTGATTGTCACTTAAGGCTGCCGCAGGACCAGATTCAACACTGACTTCGTCCATCAAATCTGCAGTCTCTGCAAAATCTGAATCTGACACTTCAGCAATCTCTAAAGCATGCGCCAACATCAACAAAGGAGTGGCAATGGTCCACAGCGACGCACGCGGCATACGACCCTTGGCATCTATCCCTAAATGAATTCCACCGGCTTGCTTACTGATGTCTTCAATCGGGCTACCTGCGCTACCGACTGTGACTAATCGTGCGCCACGTCGACCTGCTTCTTGGGCAACTGACAATGTTTCTTCGGTTGAACCCGAGCATGAAACTGCAACAACAAGATCAATCGGCGAAACCCATCCTGGAAGGTGATGGGTGCGTTCAACGACAATCGGAATCGAGGACGAAGGTCCAGCAACCGCTGCCAAAACGTCGCCCGAAACTCCGGAGCCACCCATTCCTGCAACAATCACCGCTCGTGGTTTCCCACCATCTGCGATGGCTGCCAACGCACTTCTGTCAATGCTTGAGACGGCTTCGCGCATTTGTGCGCCAGAACTTGCCACGGCAGCAAGCATGTTGCTGGCATCAATTCGCTCGATGGCCTCAAAGTCATCGAGCACGCTTTCGTCAATCATGAAAACTCCGCAATCATTCGAAGAACGTTATCTCGCGTGCGTTGCATATCAGAATCAGTACTTCCTTCTGCGTTTAATCGCAGCAACGGTTCGGTGTTACTCGGACGCAAGTTGAACCACCATGTATCTCCCGAAACCGTTAACCCATCGAGTTCGTCAATGTCACAACCTGGAATCTCCAACGAGACTGCCTTCACTTGTGCGATAACAGCTTGCGGATTGTCCACTGTGGTATTAATTTCGCCGCTTGAAACGTAACGCGAGTATGGCTCGAGCACAGCACTAAGTTTTGTGCCCTCTGGTGTTTCGCCAAGAGCAGCTAGAGCATGCATTGCTGCCAACATTCCAGAGTCCGCTTTCCAAAAGTCACGGAAGTAGAAATGACCTGAATGTTCCCCACCAAAGATGGCACCCGTTTGAGCCATGGTCGCTTTGATGAATGAATGACCTACTCGAGTGCGAACAGGCACGCCACCTTGCTCGAGAATAATTTCAGGTACCGCGCGCGAGGTAATCAAATTGTGAATAACAGTTGCTCCAGGAACCTTTGCTAGTTCTCGAGTTGCAATCAAAGCAGTCAATGTCGAGGGATCGACAATCGCGCCATTCTCATCTACAACAAAGCATCGATCAGCATCACCATCAAAAGCCAAGCCGATGTCAGCACCTACTGCAACAACGCGGGCTTGAAGATCGCGCAAGTTTTCTGGATCAATGGGATTCGCTTCATGATTTGGAAAAGTTCCATCAAGTTCGAAATACATTTCGTCGATGTCTAACGGCAACGCGGTCAGGATTTGTCCACCAAGCACCGCTGGAACAGTGAAGCCACCCATTCCATTTCCTGTATCGATAACTACCTTGAGACGACGACTGTTTTCAAGTGGAACGAGCTCGCGCAAAAATGATGCGTAATCTGCCAACATGTCGACACGCGACGATGATCCATGAGGACCGTCGTAGTGCGGGATTGTTTGAGCTTCGAGCATTGAACGTATCGCGGCTAGACCGGAGTCTTGCCCGACCGGTGCAGCCCCTTCGCGGCACAATTTGATGCCGTTGTACTCAGCTGGGTTATGGCTGGCTGTGAACATGGCCCCAGGCACATTGAGGCGACCCGAAGCAAAATACAGACCGTCCGTGGAACACAAACCGATGTTCACCACATCGACGCCTGCTCCTGTAACACCGTCTATAAATGCTGAAACCAGCGCTGGGCCAGTTGGACGCATGTCGTGACCAACAACAATGCGGCCAGACCCACCATCAATAGCTCGAATTCCAAGAACTTCGACAAAACTTGCGCCTACCTCACGAGCCAGGTCAGCATCCCACTGGTCTGGTACGACACCACGGATGTCATAGGCCTTAATCAGGGCTGATAAATCGCGCATGGGTTCAAGTGTATTGACTGAAATCGGGTCTGCAGTTTGGTTGCAGATTTCGTTGGAGGGTAGGTCAGGACCTAATTTTCTTGCGATTCCGGGTCCCGTAACACCCTCAAATGGCCGCGACGATTGACTTCAACCATCGCATCAACAGGATCAATGCGCCCCACTTCACGAACTGCATTTGCTAGGGCCTCCAAATCATCCACCGTAGGCTTCAACGCTTCGGGATCTGCGGCTAGGCGCACAACGTCCCAGCCACGTGGCGCTGTTAAACGCACGCTGTGATCCTCACACAAGTCGTAACAGTGAGGTTCTGCGTATGTAGCAAGTGGTCCAAGCACTGCTGTGGAGTCGGCATAGACGTAGGTCAGCGTCGCCACTGCTTTTTTCCCACATGACGGCTTTGAACATCGGCGTGCTCCCACATTGGCAAAGATAGCCGACCTAGTCTGGACTCATGCCCCATGACTCGCCACCGAGGATAAAACGTGACCGACATGGGCGAGGCATGCGAGGACCGACTTTGCCACATAATGCTCCAAGTTATGAAAAGCCCGCTGAATTATTTTTGCGGCTTGTGCGTGAAGCGATTGAAGATCTTGACGAAAGATTCCCAACCTCAATGAAGCACATAAGTTTTTTAACTGAGGAAGTGCCCAGTCTGCGAGACCTGACCTTGCACGACGGAGTCGTAGCGCTTGGAAGAGTGGCTTCAGGCAATCCGCACGTGTGTGTGTTGTATCGACGTCCGATTGAAATGCGAAGCACGAGTCATTCAATGCTCGCTCGAACAATTCGAGATGTGCTGGCTGAAAACGTTGGACTGTTGCTTGGACTGCGTCCCGATCAAGTGGACCCAGATTACTTTGGCCCCAATGCGAACTAGCTCGCTTGAGCTCGCTTAAGACGACGACGTTCCCGTTCGGACAAACCGCCCCAAATTCCAAAGCGCTCGTCGTTGGACAGCGCGTATTCAAGGCATTCCATTTTCACGTCGCAGGAACCACAGACGCGCTTAGCTTCGCGAGTAGATCCACCTTTTTCCGGAAAGAACGCTTCCGGATCGGTCTGGGCGCAGAGTGCCTGTTCGTGCCAACCGAGAACGTCTATTTCCTTAAAAGGTAATGGAGCCGAATCGCTCACGAGCTACCTCCTGTTAGGGCCCGACGCGTAATGAAAAACGGGCTTTTAGTGCGTTAAGTTAAATTACACTCGTGAAATTCGTTGTAGTCAAGTTACTTTGTGCAAAAGAGCCCGATTTTTAGGCAATTTCCACCGAACCGCACTGTTTTTTAGGGTAAAAAGCACATTTCGATCACTTCTCACGAGTTTCACATGTCACAGATGTCGTTGCAGGAAGGCACCTCAACACGTTTAAATCGGGTTAAACTGTTCACTAAACTTCCAAGCATGACTACAGACCCCCAAGAATCTCGCAGTTTCGGTGCTGGCGCAGCCGGCGACCTCCCAACAAGTGCACAGGCTGCACCTCCAACTCGAGGTGAGCGCCTTCGCTACCGATTTGATAACTCATTGTTCAAGAGCCCGGCTTCCTTCCTGTGGTGGCTTGCGCTTGGAGCGGGAGCCACGACGGGGATTGCATCCTTAGTTTGGGTTGGCGTTCAACCTCGCGAAGACCGCTCGGCAGCACAAGGTTTCTTTGATCAGTTCTTTGATGCCTTCAACGTCATTTTCTTTGGCAATGGTCCATCAATGGCTACTTGGACAGACCGTGTTTTCTCCCTTGTGTGTTGGGTAATTAGCACAGCGTTAATGGCCACCATCATTGCGGTAATCAGCAACTTAATTAGCGAACGTATGGAGGAACTCAAGAAGGGCAAGAGTCGCATTCTTGAGTCCAACCACACTCTGATACTCGGATGGTCTAGTCGAATCTTCCCAATCCTTCAGCAACTATCTGTTGCAAACGAAAACCTCAATGACCCACTTATTGTGATTTTCGCTGAAATGGATCGCGAACTCATGGACAGTGAAATTTCTAGCCGCGTTGGCGACATGGGCAAGACCCGCATTGTGACTCGCACAGGCGATCCTTCCAACCCACGCGACCTGGAACGCGCTGCAGTTTCAACTGCTCGTTCCATCATTATTTTGGATGACGACGACTCGGGCGACGCAGCAATTGTGTCCACCGTTTTATCAATTCGCGCCTGCGCACCCGACTCGCGCGTAACTATCGTTGCCGAAATTGATGAACTCGATCACGCAGCTGCACTCTCCCACGCCACCGATGGCCAACTCAAAGCAGTGCAATCACAAGACGTGATCGCGCGTGTGACCGCACAGGCAAGTCGTCAACCAGGACTGGCTGCAGTTGTGCTTGATCTCCTCGACTTTGAAGGTGATGAAATTTATTTCACCGATGCAAGCGAATTAGTCGGAAAAACATACGGAGATGCTTTGGTCGCTTTTGACAACGCATCTGTGATTGGAATCTTTGGAAACGCGGGAGTCGCTCTAAACCCAGCGCCAAGCACAGTCTTCGAAGCAGGCGACAAAGTCATCGCTGTTGCAGAAGATGACGACAAGGTTATTTTCACTGGTCTTCGCGACGACTTAGCCGAGGTTAAAGCTGCACGCATGGTCGGAGAAGTTGCTCCGAGTCCTGAACACATCATGGTTATTGGTTGGTCAGAAATGGGTCAAGCAGTTCTCACTGAACTCGCGCAGTTCCTCGT
>CANFOW010000070.1 GCA_947448865.1 Actinomycetota bacterium | reverse complement strand
GCCTGACTCACATACACGTGAACCATGCCCGACATGATGACGGTGTCGAGAACTTGCTCAAGCAATTCAGAAACAAGAGCTTGAAGTGGACGAGACTGAATCGGAATGTCAAAGCCAGCCATGCTTGCGAGTACCGACGAATGTCCGGCGCCAACGAGAGCAACTTTGTTCGCTGAAATATTTCCCATGTTGGTTTTCACGCCATGGACTTTGCCTTCGCGAATATCGAAGCCAGTGACTTCGCATCCTTGAATGATGTCGACACCTAAATCGCCAGCAGCCTTTGCATAACCCCAGGCAACCCAGTCATGCTTTGCGATGCCACCTCGTGGTTGGTAGGTTGCGCCGATCACGGGGTAGCGCACGTCTTCGCTGATGTTGACGATAGGTGCAATTTCTTTTACGTCTTGCGGTGTGAGCCACACAGTGTCGATGTCATTGACTGCATTGGCATAAGAGTTGCGTCGCTTTGTGCGTTCATCAGAAACACTGTGAGCCAGCGACATCACACCACGTTGCGAGAAAAACATTTCGTAGCCGACGTCTTCTTGCAGACCTTCCCACAACTTCAACGAATGTTCATAAATACCTGCGGATTCATCCCATAGGTAGTTTGAACGAATGACTGTTGTGTTGCGAGCCATGTTGCCGCCAGCAAGCCAGCCCTTTTCTAACACAGCAATGTTGGTCATTCCGTGAATCTTGGCAAGGTAGTAGGCAGTTGCAAGTCCATGACCGCCTCCACCAACGATGATGGCGTCGTATGACTTTTTCGGTGTGCCATGAGCCCACAAAAAGTCGGGATGTTCAGGTAATTCGACAGTGCGTCGGCGGGTAATCGACATATCTATGACTTTAGTCGTGTCATGGCTGGATCGAATTGTGGGTCATCGCTGACTACACCCGAATACATCTGGTCGAAGTATTGAATTTCGACTGCAGTTCCGAGGGTTGAGGCTTCAATAGGCAGCCACACATAGGCGATTTGCTTGCCAATTGAGTGCCCAAAGTAGGACGAGGTCACGTAACCGACTGGCTTTCCGCCGACTGACACAGGTTCCTTGCCTAAAAGCACGTATTCAGGCTTATCCATAACAACACACACCAACTTGCGGGTGATTTTGGCTGCATCAAGAGCTTCGAAGGCTTCGGCGCCCTTATAGCCGCCGCCCTTACGAACAGCGAAAGCCAAACCTGCTTCGTGCGGATTGTGCTCGCTGGTCATGTCGGTTCCGTATGAGCGATAGCCCTTTTCCAAGCGCATGGAGTTGAACGCGCCACGGCCGGCCGCAATGATTCCGAATTCTTCGCCGGCTTGCATCAACGTGTCCCACAATTTGAGTGCCATGTCAGCGTCGGTGTAAATCTCGTAGCCCAGTTCGCCAACGTAGGACAAACGCCACAACGTTGCAGGAACTTGATCTAAATACAGTTGCTTTGCTTTGAAGTAACCGAATGCTTCGTTCGATACGTCTTGCTTGGTGAGTTTTTCAACTACCTTGCGTGCATGCGGACCGAAGAGACCAACGCCAACTGTGCCTGCAGTGATGTCCTTCACGAAGACAGTGTCAGGTGCAACCATTTCCAGACGTGCGACATCAACCGCACTGTTAGCGCCAATCACGAAATGATTTTCCGAAAGACGCGTCACAGTGACGTCCGACAAGATGCCTGCTTTATCCGTCAGCATCAAACAATACGTAACTGAACCAGGTGCTTTGTCGAGCTTTCCTGTTGTTTGGTGCATTAAGAATTCAAGTGCACCTTTACCGCGTACTTCGATGCGCTTGAGTGCTGTGATGTCGAACAGTCCAACATTGTCGCGCACATACTGAGCCTCGGCGCCAATGATTGGCGACCAGTAACGCGAAGTCCATTCGTCGCGATCGGGGGATGGATACTTCGCAACCAGATCCTTATTGGCTTCATACCAATGTGGCCGTTCGTAGCCCGAAGCTTCAAGAAAGAAGCCACCGAGTTCTTGCTGACGATGATAGAAACCAGTCGTGCGCAGTGGGCGAGGCTTTTCCATTGGTTGCAATGGATGGATGACGTCGTATACCTCGACATAGTTTTGCGCGCCACGCATTGCGATGTGGTTTGGACCCAGTTGATGTGGTTCGAACCGATTCACATCACATTCGTGAACCGGAAGCGATGGATGTCCATCGATAATCCATTCTGCAGTTGCTCGTGCAACACCAACTGAATGTGTGACCCACACGGCTTCTGCAACCCAGAAACCTTTCAGGCCTTTCCATTCACCCATCAATGGGAATGTGTCAACGGTGAACGAGAACATTCCGTTCATACCATCGACAATTTTCGCGGTCTTGAGTTCAGGCATCACTTTGCCCGACAACTCCATAACGCCTTCCCATTCGGGTGGTGTGAATGGAAGTTGACTTGGCATGACTTCAGCTTGATCAAACGGCAGAATCTCTTCGGATTCCACAGGCAATGGACGATGGAGATAAGAACCGATGCCCATGCCGTTAAAGCGTTGGCGGTAATACAAGTCTTCGCCTTGGTGACGCATAATCGGAATTGTGACTTCTTCAGTTTGATCTGCAAGGGAGGCAATGTCTTCGGTCCATGCGAGTTGATGAGCTAGAGGCTGGAACGCTTTTGTCATTCCGAACAATCGACCGACTTTAGGTCCCCAAATGCCAGCGCATGACACAACAATGTCAGCCGGGAAGAAACCCTGGTCCGTAGTTACTCCAGTAACTTTTCCATCTTGGTGTTCAATGGCAATGACTTCGTGACGATCTTTAAATATCGCGCCGCGCGATTCAGCGAGTTTTTGCAATCCAGCAACTGCGCGCACCGATTTAGCTAGGCCATCAGTAGGGCAGTAAATCGCACCGAGAATCGCATTGGGATCGAGTACTGGATGAAGTTCTGCAGCACGTTCTGGAGAAATAACTTCTGCTTCAAATCCGTAACTGCGAATCCACGCGGTGCGTCGATGCAGTTCCTTCAAACGTTCGGGTGTTGTTGCGATTTCCAAACTTCCGACTTGATAGAAACCAGGACCATCTTCGGTGTGGACCGTCAAGAGTTTGTTAATCGTTTGATCCGCCATGATGGCCAGCGTCTTGTTGCCGGTGACTTTTTGTACAAGTCCCGGTGCGTGTGACGTTGATCCGCCGGGCGCAGGCATAGGTCCTTGTTCAATCACGGTGACATCAGTCAATCCGCGTTCGGTCAGTTCGTCAGCCAGGGAGCATCCAACGATGCCGCCTCCGATGATGACAACTTTGGTCATGTGATGGTCTCCTATGCGAAGCAGGGACGTAAAGAAAGTGAGAGTGCGAGGAAATTTTGCGTTGCATAATGCGCAACATAGTGCGAAATGCGCAACAACCTAAATATTGCTCTCGTCTGCGAACAGCGTCAAGTCGTTTAGAAAATCTTGTCTCCCGGCTTACTAAGCAAAGGAGGTCTACTCGCCGACCAGACCAAGGAGGTTTACTCGCCGACCAGACAAAGAAGAAGGGCACCCTTTCGGATGCCCTTCTCGTGAGTATGCACTCAGTATGAATTACTTAGTCCACGCAGCAACTTCGTCAGCGTGAGCATCAATCCACTTCTGAGCGGCTTCCTCAGGTGTCATGCCACCGTCGATGTCAGCTGCCACAGCATTCTGATCATCATTGGTCCATTTCCAGTTCTTTACCAAACGACCGAATGGGTCAGTTGATTCAGCAAGCTTCTTGCTGCCCAACTTTGGAAGAACAGTTTCTGGGTAATCTGTCAGACCACTTGCTGCTGCAGGATCAGTCCAGTCATTAGCTGGGAAGTTGATACGAGCCAACTTGATCTTTGCCAACAGGTTTTGTGGTGTCCACCAGTAAGCAAGCACTGGAGTCTGATCTTTGTCAGCCTTGGTGAATGCATCAATAAGTGCTGATTCAGAACCTTGTGAAAGAACGGTGTAGTTGAGCTTGTTGGCTTTAACCATCTTTTCACCAATGGTGGTGTATCCCGGAGGACCTTCTAGCCAAGCGCCCTTGCCCTTTGACTCTGGAGTCTTGAACAGGTCAGCGTACTTGTTGAGGTTTGCTGAGTCAGTGATGTCTGGGTACTTGTCAGCCATCCACTGTGGAACATACATACCAATAAGACCGATGTTGCCATCAGGACCTAGATCGACAACTGCGCCACGATCAGCCCAATCCTTCCAGCGACCGCCACCCCAATCTTCAACAATGAGGTCGATTGTGCCGGCTTCCATTGCATCGTAGGTGACTGCGCCTTCATCGAGCTGAGTCTGGGTGATTGTGCAACCCAGCTTGTTTCCGATGTTGGTGAGTACTTGCGCGGATGCGGTGTAACCAACCCAAGCATGCATGGCAATTGCGTAGCTGCCACACGCTTCTGCAGGAGCTGCACTCGTTGCGGCTGCGGTAGATGCAGCGTCAACTCCGCCGCCACATGCGGTCAGTGTCAAGGCGACTGCGGCGCTGATGACTGCCGCTTTCATGCCTTTATTTTTGCGAATCATTTTCTCTCCTCCGAGAAAGTGGACCACCGAGGCGATCCGTTCGAACAACTAGTTCGAAATCTAGTGCTTCGGCGCAGAATTTCTGCGCACTGCGTACTGTGCCACGCGGTCAATCATGACTCCGAGAAGCAAAATCGCAAGACCTGCAAGCAAACCTTTACCTTGCATCTCAGGTTTTGAGCCACCCAAAATCACGAGGTAGCCCAAACCACCGGAACCAACGAAGCCACCGATGACCACAACTGCGAGTACAAATATCAATCCTTGGTTAGTTGCCAGCAATAAGGAGTTCTTTGCGGCAGGAAGTTGTACTTTCGTTATAAGTTGCCATGTGGTTGCGCCGGACGAAGTAGCGGCT
>CANFOW010000069.1 GCA_947448865.1 Actinomycetota bacterium | reverse complement strand
CATGCACAGTTGATGTGGGCTTTGTCGTGCATTACTGGCCTTGGCGAAGCAAATCGCATGACGCAGTTCAAAGACAAAGCGGCTAAAGGCGGAGCATCATCGGCAAGCGTTGGTTTGTTGACGTATCCAATTTTGCAAGCCGCAGATATATTGCTGTACCAGGCAAACTCAGTACCTGTTGGTGAAGATCAACGACAACATCTCGAACTCACACGTGATCTTGCAATCCGTTTTAACGGACGTTTTGGCAACACATTTGTCGTTCCCGAAGCGTTCATTGTGAAAGGCACTGCGAAGATTCAAGACCTCCAAGATCCGCTAGCCAAAATGAGTAAGTCGTCTCCTCCGGGTTGTATTAATTTGCTTGATCCTCTTAAGACCACCGAAAAGAAAATTAAATCTGCAGTGACGGATTCCGACACTCACATTGTGTTCGATATTGCGAACAAGCCAGGTGTGTCTAACCTGCTGACAATTTTGTCCGCGTACTCGGGCGAATCTATTGACGATCTCGTAGTTGGCTTTGACGGAAAAATGTACGGTGACCTCAAGAAAGCAGTCGCAGAAGCAGTCATCGAATTTGTGACACCGGTACAAAATCGAGTTTCAGAATTGATGGACGATACCGCGGAACTTGAAAACATAATGCGTGCAGGAGCGCAACGAGCGCGTGAGATTGCAAGTAAGACTGTTGCTGACGTGTACGACAAGCTCGGCTTCGTGCGCCCATGAGTTGGGATGTAGTTCTTTTCGATCTTGATGGCACGCTTACTGATTCAGGGCTAGGCGTTGCAAATGGTGTGAGTTTTGCACTGAAGGAACTCGGATTTCCAGTTCCAGATTCAGATGAACTGCGCAAATACCTTGGTCCACCGCTGTGGACTTCGTTTGTTGATTTTGCTGGGATGACTCAAGAGGAAACTGTTGAGGCAGTGAAGGCATACCGCACCTATTACAACGAAACCGGCGCTTTCGAAAATGCGGTGTACGACGGTGTGCCCGAAATGTTGAGTGCGTTGAATAACGCAGGCAAGCGTCTGGCTGTGGCGACGTCGAAAGTGGATTACTCGGCTCTTGCAATTCTTCGTCACTTTAACTTGGATCATCATTTTGAGGTCATCGCGGGCAGCGACGAGCATGGCGAACTTCGCGGCACAAAGTCACTGGTCATTGAGCATGCGGTCAATGAGTTAAACCTAGGCGGACAATCCTCGATAGTGATGATTGGTGACCGGGAGCATGACATCCATGGGGCGACAAATCACAACCTGCCAGCCATTGGGGTGACCTGGGGTTATGCCGCTGACGGCGAGTTGGACGCTGCAGGTGCTTCGTATGTTGTTCACTCTGTGAGTGAACTGGAACAACTTCTTTTGAGCTAGTTTCTGTTACACAAGAATGGGTCCGCGACCTGGCTTGTGTCACATGGGCAACCTGTCGACCTATCGTTGTGCCTGATTTCACAGGCGGGAACCTGACTTCGCCTCTGCGACCTACTTAGCGCCTCACTAAACTCATACCTATGGGTTCCACGTCTTTAGAGCACGGCACAGGTGCGCCCGGCCGCGCGAGTATTCAGGAAAAGCACCTTCGGACAGATAAGTGGTGGATACAACCACTGATTTCTGTTGCGGTGTTGTTGTCGTTCATTGTCTATGCGACATTCCGAGCTTTTGAGAATAAGTACTATTTCGCGGAGCCACTGATCTCGCCGTTTTATTCGCCTTGCTTAGCTCAGAACTGTGCTGATGGTGCGTCGCTGTTGGGTCGTCCGATTGGTGGTTGGTGGACGATTAGCCCAGCATTGCTGATTTTGGTTTTCCCTCTTGGATTCCGCATGACGTGTTACTACTACCGCAAGACGTACTACCGCTCATTCTGGATGTCACCACCTGCATGTGCAGTTGCTGAACCACATAGCAAGTACACCGGTGAAACGCGTGCGCCACTTATTGTGCAGAACTCACATCGTTACTTTTTCTTCGCAGGACTTGTTTTCAACACGATCCTGACAATTGATGGCCTCCTTGCATTTAAAAATGCAGATGGTCAATGGGGACACATGAGTGTGGGAACACTCGTGCTACTTGCGAACGCAACTTTCTTGTGGTTGTACTCGCTGTCATGTCACTCATGCCGTCATGCAGTAGGTGGACGTTTGCGTCACTTCAGTAAGCATCCGATGCGTTACAAGGCCTGGACATTCGTGTCGCGCCTTAACGCACATCATCCAAAGTTTGCTTGGGTATCGCTGTTTGGCGTAGCACTTGCTGATGTTTATGTCCGCATGGTCGCTTCGGGCCAAATTACAAACTTCTACTTCTTTTAAGGAGAACTGACGAATGTCACAGATTGAACGTCACGAATACGACGTCGTCATTATTGGTGCCGGTGGCGCTGGACTTCGTGCTGCGATTGAAGCGCGGGCAGCTGGTCTACGTACGGCAATTATTTGTAAGTCGCTGTTCGGTAAGGCTCACACAGTTATGGCCGAAGGCGGCATTGCTGCGTCGATGGGTAACGTCAACGAGCATGACAACTGGCAAGTTCACTTCCGCGACACAATGCGTGGCGGAAAGTTCCAAAACCAATGGCGCATGGCTGAACTTCATGCCAAAGAATCTCCAATGCGAGTGTGGGAACTTGAAACATACGGAGCGTTGTTTGATCGCACCCCCGAGGGCAAAATCAGCCAGCGTAACTTTGGTGGACACGAATACCCACGTCTTGCTCACGTAGGCGATCGCACTGGTCTTGAACTCATTCGCACAATGCAACAAAAAATTGTTTCTTTGCAGCAAGAAGATTTTCGCGAATCTGGCGATTACGAATCACGTATCAAAGTTTTCCAAGAACTGACTATTACTGAAATCCTCAAGGCCGACGGCAAGGTTGCTGGCGTTTTGGGTTACTGGCGCGAAACAGGCGACTACGTTGTATTCGAAGCGCCTGCTGTTGTCCTTGCAACTGGCGGCATTGGTAAGTCATTCAAAGTCACGTCTAACAGCTGGGAAGGTACCGGCGACGGTCACGCTCTGGCATTAAAAGCAGGCGGAAGTTTGTTGGGAATGGAGTTCATCCAGTTCCACCCAACAGGCATGGTGTGGCCACCAAGTGTTAAGGGCATTCTGGTTACCGAATCCGTTCGTGGTGACGGTGGCGTGCTTCGTAACTCGGAAGGTCGTCGATTCATGTTCGACTACATTCCTGCAGTATTTAAAGACAAGTACGCCGATACAGAAGAAGAAGCTGATCGTTGGTACGCGGATGCAGATAACAATCGCCGCCCACCTGAGTTGCTTCCACGCGATGAAGTTGCTCGCGCGATTAATTCTGAAGTGAAGGCTGGTCGTGGCACTCCACATGGAGGCGTCTACCTCGACGTCTCGACTCGGTTGGATGCTGACGTCATTAAGCGTCGTTTGCCATCGATGTGGCATCAGTTCAAGGAACTTGCTGACGTGGACATCACGTTGCAGCCAATGGAAGTTGGACCAACCTGCCACTACGTAATGGGCGGTGTAGCGGTTGATCCTGATTCAGGCGCAGCGACTGGTGTTCCTGGATTGTTTGCGGCTGGCGAAGTAGCGGGCGGTATGCATGGCTCAAACCGTCTTGGCGGAAACTCGCTGTCTGACCTTCTCGTGTTTGGACGTCGCGCTGGTGTTGGTGCTAGTGAATACGTTCAAGGGCTTGGCGCTCGTGCTTCAGTCTCTGAAAGCGAACTGAATCGTGCATTGGATGCCTCAAACGCACCATTCACAAACAGTGGTTCAGAAAATCCTTACGCGCTTCATGCTGAACTCCAGCAAATGATGAACGACCTCGTTGGCATCATTCGTGACGAAGCTGAAATGAAGGACGCCATTGCAAAACTTCAGGACATGAAGTCGCGTGCCAAGGGCGTCACAGTCGAAGGCGCTCGCGCATTCAATCCTGCGTGGCACTTGTCGCTTGATCTTGCGAACATGTTGCTCGTCAGTGAAGCAGTAGCAAAGTCTGCACTGGAACGTCAGGAATCACGTGGCGGACATACGCGCAACGACTTCCCGACAATGGATGCCAAGTGGCGTTGTGTGAGCTTGCTGGCCAGTGTTGATGGCGATCACGTGTCAGTTCGTCGCGAAAGCAATCCGCTTTTGCCGAAGGAACTTGCTGAATTATTTGAAGCAGATGAATTAAAGAAGTACTTGTTGCCTGAAGAACTCGAGCAACTAGGCATGGGAGGTCACTAATGGGATACCTAGCGAGCATGCGGGTATGGCGTGGCGATAAGTCAGGCGGCCAACTCGTTGATCACAGCGTTGAAGTAAGCGAAGGCGAAGTTGTCCTTGACATCATCCATCGGCTACAGGCAACTCAGGCACCTGATCTTGCTGTGCGCTGGAACTGCAAGGCGGGTAAGTGCGGTTCGTGTTCTGCTGAGATTAACGGCAAGCCTCGTTTGATGTGCATGACGCGCATGAACACGTTCTCAGAAGACGAGACCGTGACAGTTACACCAATGCGTACTTTCCCAGTTATCAAAGACTTAGTAACGGATGTGTCCTTCAACTACAAGAAGGCACGTGAAGTTCCTGCGTTTGATCCACCCAAGGACCTTGCACCTGGTGAATACCGTATGCAACAAGAAGACGTGTCTCGTAGCCAGGAATTCCGCAAGTGCATCGAGTGCTTCTTGTGCCAAAATACCTGCCACGTTATTCGTGATCATGAGGACAATAAAGAGAAGTTTTCAGGCCCACGTTTCTTGATGCGTATTGCTGAACTCGATATGCATCCATTGGATCAGACTGACCGCAAGCGTTCAGCTCAAGAAGATCATGGTCTTGGTTTCTGCAACATCACAAAGTGTTGCACCGATGTGTGTCCTGAACACATCAAAATCACGGACAACGCATTGATTCCGCTGAAGGAACGAGTCGTCGACACGAAGTACGACCCGCTAGTTTGGCTTGGTCGCACGATTACTCGTCGTAAGGGCGACTAGTCACCGCACAACGCGGAACTTCCCATGGCACTGTCTGAATCCGGGCTTCCTTT
>CANFOW010000068.1 GCA_947448865.1 Actinomycetota bacterium | reverse complement strand
TGCTTCTGGGCAGCAGAACCTGAGTTTGTCTACCTTGACGGCCTCCATTGTGACTGACCGCTGGCCAACCCTGACTGTTGGAAAGTAACTGCAACACTGACATATTCCACAAAGCCTGCAATGTGCGTGGTTTTGTGTGGCACCTGTCACGGGTCACTCGGGAGACAAAGTACCTAGGTTCGGGCGTAGCATTGGCTTACTCAATGCCATTGCCTGCGGTTTAAAAAATTGTGGGCAGTCAAGCTCATAAGGAGAACATCGATGTTCACACCAGATCCAGCTCGCGGCCAGGAAGTTTACGAACTTGATCGCGCACACGTATTCCATTCCTGGAGTTCACAGGCTGCGTTGAAGCCATTTAATCCTGCAGGTGCAGAAGGCTCCTATGTGTGGGACTGGGATGGTAAGCGCTACCTAGATTTCTCAAGCCAATTGGTCAACACCAACATTGGCCACCAACACCCCAAGGTGATTGCTGCGATTCAGGAACAAGCAGGCAAGCTCGCGACCATCGCACCACAGCACGCAAACGAAGCACGTGGCGAAGCAGCAAAGCGCATTTGCGAAATTTCACCTGATGGTTTTAACAAGGTGTTCTTCACAAACGGTGGCGCAGACGCAATCGAAAACGCGATTCGTATGGCACGAATTCACACTGGCAAGAAAAAAATTCTTTCGTTCTATCGCTCGTACCATGGAAACACTGGTTCTGCGATTGTGGCAACAGGCGATCCTCGTCGCTGGCCAAACGAACACTCCGATGGCCATGTGCATTTCTTCGGCCCACACCTTTACCGTTCCTCTTTCTGGGCAGAAACAGAAGAACAAGAATCACAGCGTGCGCTCGACCACCTCACCGAAGTCATCAAGTACGAAGGTGGCTCAACAATTGCTGCCATCTTGATGGAAACAGTCGTTGGTACCGCAGGCGTACTCGTTCCACCTCCCGGTTACCTCGAAGGCGTTCGTGCATTGTGCGATAAGCACGGCATCCTGCTCATTCTTGACGAAGTCATGTCAGGCTTTGGACGGACAGGCGAATGGTTAGCGCTGGATAACTTTGGGGTAAAGCCAGACCTCATCACATTCGCTAAGGGCTCCAACAGCGGTTACGTCCCAGTGGGCGGCGTCATCATCAGTGATCCAATCGCTGCAACCTTTGACGAACGAGTCTTCCCAGGTGGACTGACTTACTCAGGTCATCCACTGGCAGCAGCATCAATCGTTGCAACCATTGATGCAATGCGCGAAGAGCGGATTGTCGAAAATGCTAAGCACATTGGCGAAACTATTCTCGGTCCTGGTCTTAAGGACTTGCAGGACCGTCACCAAATCATTGGTGAAGTGCGTGGCTTGGGTACTTTCTGGGCAGTTGACTTGGTAACAGACCGCAAGACAAAAGAAATGATTGCGCCATATGGCGGTACCTCTCCTGCGATGGCGGAACTCGTTGCAGAATGCCGCAAGCGTGGCTTGTTGCCGTTCACAAACTTCAACCGCATTCACGTTGTGCCACCATGCAACGTGACAGAGACAGATGCCAAGGAAGGCTTAGCAATCCTTGACGAAGTCTTCGCAGTTCTTGGCAAGTACTACACCGGGTCGTAAATGAATCCGATTGTGAGTTATACACTCGCTCGCTTGGGCTTACTTGCTCTTGCACTTGGCTTGGGATATGTCGCAGGGCTTCGCAGCTTTGCTTTGCTCTTTGCGGCGTTCCTAGGGTCAGGTCTTGTGTCGTTCTTTTTGTTGAACAAACAACGTTCATCAATGGGTGCTCGCGTGGATCGCGCGTTATCTCGAATCAACGAAAAGATTGACGAGAACACCCGTAAAGAGGACGTCGAGTAAGTCTCAAAGCTTGTGCATTGTGTTGGTCGCTCAAGTTAGTAGATGCCAACCGAAGCCAGCACTATTGCGTAAATGACCTACGACGTAGGTGATGCCGAGATACCGACTGAAATCGAGAGCGCGAAAAGTAAAAGCACCTTGCCTGTGTCAACGAGAATAGGCAACAATTCGGGACCAGTTGCCCCATTTTGCATTGCCATCAAAGGTCTACGAGCTGACAACATCGTGAGTAGAACTACGTATGCAAACTTTGGTCCTGTTGTCATCGCAGTCATGATGACGGGCATTGTGTAAGCAATCAGAAAAAGCGTCCGATACAGCTCGCGGGTTCGCTTGTCACCAAGTCGTACCGCGAGAGTCATCTTGCCTACTTGCTCATCGTTTTCACGATCACGCAAATTATTGACAACTAAAATTGCGCATGACAGCGCGCCACAGGCAACTCCACCAAGAAGTGACAGCGTGCTTATCTGACCAGTTTGACTTGCGCTCGTCCCGACAACTGCGACTAGCCCAAAGAACACGAAAACGAAAATCTCTCCCAAACCCAGGTAACCGTATGGTCGTGAGCCACCCGTGTAAAACCAGGCCGCTGCCACAGATGCCAGGCCAACAGGAATCAGAATCCACAAACCGCTTAAAGCAACCATGAGAAGTCCAGCGACTGCTCCAACGGCGTATGACATCAATGCAGCCTGACGAACGGCTTTCGGATTTGCTAACCCTTGACCCACAAGGCGGATTGGCCCTATCCGCACATCATCGGTGCCTCGGATTCCGTCACTGTAATCATTTGAGTAATTCACACCGACTTGAAAAGACAACGCGACAACGAGCGCCAAAAGCGCAATCCCAAACCGAAATCCTTGTTCAAAATATGCGATTGCCGAACCTACAAGCACGGGAGCAACAGCTGCTGGCAATGTGCGTGGTCGAGCGCCTTGAATCCACTGGTCGCGAGTTGTCATGTTTCTCTTTCGTTAGTGATGCGTCTTAGGTGCATCGAGTAAGTCGTGAGCTGCTTTCAATCGCAAAGTAAGTCGATCCACTTTTCCGCTATCAAGCATCGGCAGCGCAGGAACCACGAAGAATTCTCGCGGAGTTGCAGCTTTGCCAATTCTTTCTGCCACAACGCTACTGAGGTCTTGGGTAAGTTGCGACACTGAGACGTCAACATCCTGCAGCACAATGTAGGCAATCGGCAGTGAACCCCATGTCGCGTCAGTGACATCGACAATCGCTACTTCTTGGACTTGGGGATGATGTCGAATAAGCGCTTCAACTGCAGACAATGCAACATTGACTCCGCCAACTGTGACAACGTCGTCTAGTCGACCAAGGACGTGCAGCAAACCAGCTGAATCAAGTTTGCCTACATCGTGAGTCAGCATCCGGCCACCAACAAACGTGAGTGCGTCTACATCTGGGCGTAGACGGTAACCCGACGCAATCACACCGCCAGAAATTGATATACGTCCAGGCTGTTCTTCATCGGAGGTGGCAAGTGAAATAGTCACGCCATCGAGCGGTTGGCCATCAAATGCGCATCCTCCGCAGGTTTCACTCATTCCATAGGACACGACAACGTTGATGTCGTTGTGTCGCAACGTGTCTAACAGTGGTTGAGGAGTTGCCGCAGCTCCACTCAGAACAACGTCATATGCACGCAAAGCATCGAGGCCAACTGGTCCTGCTTCAATCAGGCGGGCAATCTGAGTTGGGACAAGTGACACCATCAAACGTCGCCCATCGCTGTCGCTTAGTCGCTTAGCTCGCATTGTGGTTGCATAAAAAGTTGGCGCATCAAAAGGTCGTGCACCACCTATTGAAGGATCAATTTCGAATGGCGAGTCATGTAACCAACTTCGTGTGAGCACCATGAGGCCCGCGATGCGATGAACAGGCATTGACACGACCCAACGTGCGTCTGTGCCGAACCGAGCGCCAAATGCTTGCGCGGATTGCACCAGCGCATCGGCTGTGAGGAGTACACCTCGAGGCGTTCCCGTTGAACCCGATGTGGCTACAACTACGGCGATGTCATCACTTTCAAGTGGGAAGTTGGCGTCGTCAGGTTTGCATGCCTCCATGATCGCTGAGACAACATGTTCAGGTCCTTCGGGCACGGGAATGATAGCTGGGCCAGTCCCATCGAGCGCCGAGCGCAACGATTCATTGAGTTTGCGCACTCCGCCAATGCCAGCAGGCACAGTTACTGCGGTTAACCGCCGTGCCTGTGGCCTCGGTATTCCGCCGAGTGTGTCAGATTTGTGCATCACGACTAGCCTAGAACCTGCAAGCAAGGCTCGTCTCCTCGCCTAAAGGTCACTTATGGATACTCGAAATCGTTACCCGCTTCCACCCGTTGTTGCAGAAGATAGCCCTGCCTTCACGGATCCGAGCTACTCCTCAATCATTCCTGGTTGCAAATGGGAGTCGCACGGTGACTACACAGACATCACGTTAGAAACGTCTGTCGGTGATTCCGCTGGTATCGCGAAAATTACGATTAATCGTCCCGAGAAGCGCAACGCATTTCGCCCGCAAACTGTAAAAGAACTCATTCACGCTTTTGAAGAAGTGCGCGACAACCCATCGGTTGGCGTTGTGATTTTAACTGGCAAAGGCGATTGGGCCTTTTGCAGCGGTGGCGATCAGATGATTCGTGGAGACGACGGATACATCGGCGATGACAGCATTGCCCAGGCCGGAATTGGTCGATTAAACGTTTTAGATCTGCAGATCGCTATTCGTCGATTGCCCATGCCGGTCGTTGCAATGGTCGCAGGCTACTCAATTGGTGGCGGTCACGTTCTTCATGTTGTGTGCGACCTGACAATCGCTGCTGATAATGCTCGCTTTGGCCAAACCGGTCCAAAGGTGGGCTCATTTGATGGCGGTTATGGTTCGGGACTTTTAGCACGACACATTGGCCAAAAGCGTTCTCGCGAAGTGTGGTACCTGTGTCGTCAGTATGGTGCCGAGCAGGCTTATGACTGGGGACTTGTTAACCAGGTTGTTCCATTGGCCGATCTTGAAATTGAAACAGTGGCATGGTGCAACGAAATGCTTGCGCTTTCTCCGTTGGCTTTGCGCATGTTGAAGGCGAGCCACAATGCTGCAGACGACGGCCTTGCCGGTGTTCAGCAACTCGCGGGCGATGCCACGCTGTTGTTCTACATGAGCGAAGAGGGCCAAGAAGGACGCAACGCATACAAAGAAAAGCGTCGCCCAGACTTCAGTAAGTTCCCGAAGCGTCCATAACTCATGTCTATTGAGAAGTTGGCTGCGACTGCTCAGTCGTTTGCGCTG
This sequence comes from Actinomycetota bacterium, assembly GCA_947448865.1. Classification (GTDB taxonomy): domain Bacteria; phylum Actinomycetota; class Actinomycetes; order S36-B12; family UBA5976; genus UBA5976. The sequence goes on along the minus strand of CANFOW010000068.1, from coordinate 60 downwards.
CCGCTTCGCAGTCGATTTCGTTCTACCGATATTCGTTACGGTGCAATTTTCGAAGGACCT
>CANFOW010000067.1 GCA_947448865.1 Actinomycetota bacterium | reverse complement strand
CTTGCTACCGCTGTTGGTATGGCTATGGATGCTCGTTACATCCGCGGACTACTCGACAATGACGCACCTTCTGGCACAAGCCCATTTGATTACCGGATTTGGGTTATCGCTGGAGATGGATGTTTGCAGGAAGGAATTTCTTCAGAGGCGTCATCACTTGCGGGTCATCAAAAATTAGGAAATCTCGTTGTTATTTACGACGACAACCACATCTCCATTGAGGGCAACACAGCGGTCTCGTTTAGCGAAGATGTTCTTGCCCGATACTCGGCCTATGGATGGAATGTTGACCACGTTGACATGGCACCTGATGGCAGCGTTGATGTACCGGCACTCGATGCTGCACTCACGCGTGCAGCGGCTGTGACAGATCGCCCAACAATTCTTAGAGTAAGCAACATCATCGGCTGGCCTGCGCCAAAAATGCGCAACACCGGAAAAATTCACGGGTCCGCGCTTGGTGATGCCGAAGTGGCAGCGACAAAAGAATTACTTGGGGCAGATCCTGCAAAGACGTTTGATGTATCGGATGAAGTCATTAGTCACACAACACAAGTTCGCGAACGTGGACAGGCCCTTCACACCGCTTGGAACGAAAGTTTTGTTGCGTGGCAATCGCAACATCCAGACTCCGCTGCTCTACTCAACCGCCTGATTAAGCGCGAGTTACCCAGCGGCTGGAATTCAAGCATTCCCGTTTTCGAATCAGGAACTAGCGTTGCTACCCGCAAAGCATCTGGTGATGTCATCAATGCACTAGCTGGTCAACTGCCTGAAATGTACGGAGGTTCTGCAGACCTCGCAGACAGTAACCTCACAACAATTGAGCACGGTGGTTCCTTCTTGCCCGCATCAAGCACAATGCCCGAGGCAAGCGAACATGGTCGTATTCTTCACTTCGGTATTCGTGAATTTGCGATGGGCGCTGCTTTGAATGGCATTGCACTCGGCGGGTTGTCACGGCCTTTCGGCGGAACATTCTTAGTGTTTAGCGACTTTATGCGTGGCGCAGTTCGCTTAGCTGCACTGATGAAGCTCCCTGTGACGTACGTATGGACTCACGATTCAATTGGTGTTGGCGAAGATGGTCCAACTCATCAACCGGTCGAACAGTTGTGGGCATTACGCGCGATACCAGGACTTAATGTTGTCCGCCCTGCAGATGCAAACGAAACTGCATCCGTGTGGCAAATAGCCATGCTGCGCGACGAAACAACTGGACTTGCGCTGTCCCGCCAAAATTTGCCAGTTATAGATTCACCTTTGACGCGCAATCTTGATGTCGTTGCGAAAGGCGCATATATTCTTGCCGATGCATCTGCACAACCGGAAGCAATTCTGATTGCGACTGGGTCTGAGGTATCGATCGCTTTGAGTGCACGCGAGTTACTAGAAGCACAAGGCGTGCCAACGCGCGTTGTTTCCGCACCATGCTTGGAATGGTTCGACGCACAATCCAGCGCGTATCGGGATTCCGTGTTGCCGCCAGAGGTAACAAATCGCATCAGCATTGAGGCCGGTATCGCACAGGGCTGGTGGAAATACGTTGGAAGTCGCGGAGAGTGTATTTCTCTGGAGCATTACGGCGCGTCAGCCGGTGGTGTCCAGTTGTTTGAAGAATTCGGATTCACTGCTGACCATGTGGTCGCAGAAGTTCTCGCCAGAGTAGGTAGCCATGAGTAATTCAACATTGCAAGCAATCAGTGACACAGGCGTTTCTATTTGGCTCGACGATTTAGACCGCCACCGCATAGAGTCCGGCAATCTCGCGGAACTCATTGCTACAAAGCATGTTGTAGGCGTAACAACAAACCCGAGCATTTTTGAAAAGGCACTAACATCTGGAGTTGCCGAGTATGCCGAGCAACTCGCTGAACTCAAAAGTTCAGGCGCCAATGCAGAGCAAGCCGTTCGGGCGCTGACCGTGCGCGATGTCACTGCAGCGTGCGATATTTTCGATCCAGTCTGGAAGACAACGCATGGCGTAGACGGACGCGTGTCTCTAGAAGTCGACCCTCGCCTCGCCCACGACACACAAGGGACAACCGACCAAGCACTCGAGCTATGGAATCTTGTTAATCGTGGCAATCTCATGATTAAGATTCCCGCCACTCAAGCAGGCTTGCCCGCTATTGCCCATGTTCTCGCGCATGGAATAAGTGTTAACGTGACGTTGATTTTCTCGGTCGAACGCTACGAACACGTTATGGATGCGTGGCTCACGGGACTTGAACAAGCGGCACACAACGGTCACGATCTTTCGTCCATTGAATCAGTAGCCTCGTTCTTCGTATCCCGCGTAGACACCTTGGTGGATTCGCAACTCACTGCCATCGGTAGCGAAAGTGCCTTAGCACTGCGCGGCAAGGCTGCTATTGCCAACGCTCAGTTAGCGTGGGCGGCATTTGAAGAAGTAAAAGCATCAGATAGATGGAAGGCACTTGAATCACAAGGTGCGCACATCCAACGACCACTCTGGGCATCAACAGGTGTGAAAGATCCTGCGTACGACGACACTCGTTATGTTGTCGAACTCGCAGCACCTATCTGCGTGAACACGATGCCAGAAGGAACGCTCAATGCTGTTGCCGATCATGGAGTGAGTCGTGGTGACACGGTCACAGGAACACAATCTGCTGCGCTTAAGGTCTGGAGAGATCTCGAGGCAGTCGGTATAAATCGTTCCGACGTCTTCAACACTTTGGAAACTGAAGGTGTCGACAAATTCATAGCAGCGTGGAATCAATTGCTCGGCGCCATGAACGACATCGTGAAGGGTCACGCGTGACCAACCCATTACGTTCACCCGATGACAGAAGACTTCCTCGGGTTGCTGGACCATGCAGCATGGTGATTTTTGGAGTCACTGGAGACTTATCACGCAAAAAAGTTATGCCCGCGATTTACGATCTCGCAAATCGCGGCCTTCTTCCACCGGGTTTTGCGCTGGTCGGATTTGCTCGCCGCGATTGGGCTGACCAAGATTTCGCACAAATTGTCCATGACTCTGTTCGAGAACACGCCCGTACTGAATTTCGAGAAGATGTGTGGCAACAGCTCGCATCAGGCATTCGATTTGTCGCCGGCGACTTAACAAGTGACGAATCCTTCGACGAACTCAAACGCACTGTTGATGAACTTGATGCAAACCGCGGAACTCGCGGAAATCATGCGTTCTATTTGTCCATTCCACCCGGGCTATTCCCTGTTGTCGTGCAACAACTAAAGCGTTCCGGTCTTGCCGATAGCAATCCTGACGCATGGCGACGAGTAGTCATCGAAAAACCGTTTGGCCACAATCTCGAATCTGCTCAAGAACTGAACAACATAGTTGGAGAAGTTTTTCCCAGCGGATCGGTATTTCGCATTGACCACTATCTGGGCAAAGAAACTGTTCAGAACATGATGGCAATTCGATTTGCAAATAATCTCTACGAACCAATCTGGAATGCCAACTACGTCGATCATGTGCAAATCACAATGGCCGAGGACATTGGAATCGCAGGACGTGCTGGCTACTACGACGGTATCGGTGCAGCGCGGGATGTTATCCAGAATCATTTGCTGCAACTGATGGCACTGACAGCAATGGAAGAACCCACATCATTCCAAGCCGACAGCGTGCGCATCGAAAAAGAAAAAGTTCTCAGCGCCATTGTGTTACCAAGTGACCTGACTGCGCATACTGCGCGTGGACAATACGCAGCAGGCTGGCAAGGCGGGGTTGAAGTACGTGGATACCTAGACGAAGACGGTATCGACAAGAAATCAACCACAGAAACTTTTGCGGCTGTGCGACTCGATGTTGATAATCGTCGTTGGGCTGGTGTGCCGTTCTATCTGCGCGCGGGTAAACGGCTTGGTCGCCGCGTTACCGAAGTTGCCGTTGTGTTTAAGAAAGCGCCACACCAAATTTTTAGTCCCGCCTCAACTCAAGAACTCAGCAACAATGCAATGGTGTTTCGCATTCAGCCTGACGAAGGAATGACTGTTCGATTTGGCTCGAAAGTTCCTGGCACAGCCCTTGAGGTACGTGACGTAACAATGGACTTCGCATATGGAGACTCTTTTACTGAAGCAAGTCCCGAAGCTTATGAACGATTGATACTCGATGTCTTGCTAGGCGATCCGCCGCTCTTTCCTCGCCACGAGGAAGTCGAACTTCAGTGGAAGATTTTGGATCCCATACTGGAGCATTGGACAACTTTGGGTCAGCCCGAACAATACGCAAGCGGTGGCTGGGGACCTCACTCTTCGTACGACATGATGTCGCGCGACGAGAGAATGTGGCGACGCCCATGATTAACCTGCCAAACACTCAAGCAAACGCAGTTGCCGCCGCTATTAACCAGGAACGCCGACGGATGGGTAGCCCGGCTGTGGGCATGGTGTTGACCTTGCTGGTCATCACAGACGAACTTCATCAGGCTGACGCATTACAAGCCGCAACCCAGGCAGCCCGCGAACACCCCATGCGGATTATCGGCTTAATAGAACGTCCAGGTCGCGGTGAGCCACACCTCGATGCCCAAATCCATGTTGGCGGAGACGAGGGACCAGGCGAACTCATCACCTGCCGATTGCATGGTGAGTTAGCTAAACATGCCGGTTCCGTTGCAATTCCGCTGCTCCTGCCAGACACACCAGTGGTTGCATGGTGGCCAGCTGCAGGACCAGACACTCCATCTGATGATCCGATTGGTAAGCACGCTCAGCGTCGCATTACCGACACTGCAGAAAGTTCCAAGTATCTGGAAGAACTTGGTGTTCGCTTGGACAATTACATCCCTGGTGACACCGACCTTGCATGGACTCGCACTACACCGTGGCGCAGCATGCTTGCAGCGGCGCTTGATCAACCCGTGGGAACAATTAGTTCCGCTAAAGTGACGGTTCAGTCTCGCAATCCCAGCGGCGTGCTGCTCGCAGGTTGGCTTAATCAACGACTACAGGTCCCGACGAGTATCGCTCATAGCAAAGAGCCAGGAATCAGCAAAGTTGTGCTCACCACTTCGTTAGGAGAAGTCGTACTCTCGCGACCTGACGGTCGCGTGGCACAACTTGAAGTTCCTGGAACTCCATCGTCAACTGTTGCATTGTCTCGTCGCACACTTGCTGAACTTCTTGCCGAGGAACTACGCAGACTTGATCCCGACGAAATTTACGCCGAAGCACTTCTTGGCGTGAAGCATGTGCTTCACCCCGAGGCAAAATCTCGTGCGTAACATCACGGTCGTGCCTCACGACGTCGTTG
>CANFOW010000066.1 GCA_947448865.1 Actinomycetota bacterium | reverse complement strand
GTCAACATAATGTCAACATGACACACATTTCTACTCATGTTTAGACATGTCTAGAAGGACACAAAATCCAATAAGAAGGTAGATAGAAAGACGTATCCATATCTAGGCAAACTCATACCAGACGTTCTCATAATCCGTGGGTCGTGGGTTCGAGCCCCACCCGCCCCACCGTTAAAGGGTCTTCAGAGCCTTGTGAACCCTTTTGACATTACCGTGACATTAACAGTGCTGGGGACACCCAATCATCAACTATTTCTTTGCAGTCACAGGGCGAACCCGACACAAACTGACAAAGTCACACCTATCACAGGCACCACACCATTTTTCCTGTTTTGGAAGGTTGTTGGATCGAATCTGGTCCCCAACGGTATCAACTCTTATCTCAATGGATTTCAACAATGTGTCATCAACTGTTGTGCGAACCGTCTTACCAGCCTCGTCCAGATTTAGAATTTCGACGACATCAGCTTTCTCGCCTGTCAGTTCTGCGTAGCCGAGTGCGTAGACATGGAGTTGATCTAGCGTTGTTTGCTCCGTTTGTGCAGCTTCTTTCGACTTGAAATCAACAATTGCAGTTTCGCCGGTGTCCAGTTTCTTGATGAGGTCAATTCGACCATCGATGACAATTCCATCTCCGATGTGCACCTGAATTTTCTTTTCAGAATGAATTGTGTTGTGTAAGTCCGTCTGATGTGCCTGAATGTAGCGTTCCACGCTTTGCACAGCTGTGCGCACTAAGTTTTCCTTCAAATCGCTGAATGCGAACGGTAAATGTAGATGTCGCTTCACTAAGTCTGCAGCCATGCTGGTATCAACAATGTCACCGGTAAGCGCCCGCTTGTGTATCTCGGATAAAGCGTCGTGAAGGCCTCGTCCGTAACCCATGGCATGTGCAATTGGGGATTTAAAACCGTACAAGAACCTAAGCTTAAATTGGTATGGGCACTCAAATATGTACTTGAGTTCGCTGAAACTTATCGAAATCTCTGGAGCTTCATTTAGCGGTGTTGGCGGTAGCGTGCTGGATTCCTTATGAAGGTTAGTTTCGCGGGTTAAGACGTATTGCGAACTTGTGACGACAGGGATGTACTCTGATCTATTCTTAAATTTTGTTGGTCCCGGTGAATACGTCATGAACAGAAATTTCTGTGCACGTGTTACAGCTACATAGAAGAGCCTCTTCTCATCATCAGCTGTCCCACGATACCTCTCAAAATTTGAAATGGATTCAGCTGGAATTACGTGACTGATGTTCAACCCGCCTTGACGAGCAGCTGGGAACCGATTCTTTCTGAGACATGGAATAAAGACGCATGGCCACTGCATACCTTTTGATTGGTGGACGGTAGAGATTACGACAGCATCTGGCCGACCAAATCCAGCATCAGAATCTGTTTCATCGTAGAAGTTAGGTGCTTCACGTTCTAACCAATGCGCAAATCCAACGTATTTTTCATAAGGATCGCTGAGGAAATTTATGCTTTCAAAATCTGACATCGCTTGGCTGAACTTGCCGAGTTGATAGAACAGTAATTCTCCACGTTTCACACCACCCGGAACGGTATCTTCACGGATTTCGGCCAGTTCAAGAATGTCAAGAAATGTGTCTTTGGTTGTTGCCGTACTTCGATGACCGAGCAAACGTGCAATTTGTACTTCACCCATGCCAGCATCAAACCCGACTGAAGCAAACCAATGACGGAGTGCATGAAAACCATGATTCCATTCCGGGAAAGTCTTCTTCAGAATTCTGCGTAGATTGTGTGAATCTTTGAATGTTCCACGCTGGGTCGGAAATACCCAGTTGCCTTCATCGTTCCAAATGTTGCTCATGGACTTTCGAAAGGCTACATACTCCAACTGGATTGCTAACGCCTGAACGACAATGGGTGGAAGGCTGGGCTGACTCTGCTCGTATGGCACAGTATGCAAGCGCTACAGAATGTTTAGAGACTCAACTGCGCATCGCACTTGATGATGAAATTGATCCTGATACAAAGTGTGGGAGATGTTCTGTCTGTACAGGAAAGCTCCCCTACGGTCTGCCGAGCACTCCTGACCAGGAAGCAAAGGTGAAGGCACAGAAGTTCCTTCGCGGTGTGGACCATGTTATTGAGAACCGCAAACAATGGCCGAAGGGAATCCTTGTCGAGGGCGTAAACATTCGCAATACCCGAATCGCCGCTGAACATCAATCCCGTGAAGGTCGAGCTCTTGCTTACGCTGATGATGCTGCATGGGGCCACGAGATTGAGCAGCTTCGATTCGATGGACATCTCACTGACGAACTAAAACAGGGTCTGGATGAACTACTTACTCGATGGAAACCAGAGATCACTGCGATAGTAGCTGTGCCATCATCACATAGACCACTTCTTATTACTGATATGGCCAACCACTTGGCAAAGCGAGTGGGTATTCCGATCATTGATGCCCTCGCCTGCAAGCCCCCGACAAATAAGTCTGGAAGATTGGGTTTTGCTGAGCGTCCCAAGGATGTTGCAAAACGCATGAGCCTTAAGACCACAACCGGTCTTAAAGATGCCCACGTGTTACTCATTGATGACTCTTGCTACACCCGGTGGACACTCACCATTGCTGGAGCACAATTACGAGCGAGCGGAGCAAAGTCCGTTGTACCTTTTGTGTTGCATCAGTTGGCCGCAGCAGACGACTAAACCACTGAAAACAACTAGGTGCCGCTACCTAGATTATGACTTCTTCTACTCCACGCACGAGGTCTGCTGATTCAGCAATTCTTGCTTTCAGTATGTCCATGTCGATCTCCACTCTGACCTCAGGCTGTTCCTTGAACATTTCAGAAATCTGATCAGTTTGGGAAACCAATTTTCCAATTGACCTTCCCACGATGCCGTCATGTACTGTCAAAGCACTATTCAGACTTTGAGATAGGGCCACAGAAACTTCATTAAGCACCTCGCGAACTGCAGTGGCTGCCATCGCTGACAAGGTGTGGACCATACGATCCTTCATCCCTTTACCATATTCGCTTTGCGCGGCAAGAATAGCAGGCTGCATAAGATTTTCAACGATGGTATCGACGACCTTGATCATTGCAACTTTCGTCGGTCTGATTGCCTGCTCGATGGCCTGAGTCATTGCGTTTACATCCGTGCCAACCGAGTTGTTAACACTATCCAACATGTCGTTGAGACCTGCTTCCCTAAAACTAAGTTCGGGAGCCGATGAGATAAGAATCTTCATTTCGTGTACTGCCGTTTCAGTGACCCCTAACAATCCATCAACAATGTCATTCGAGGCTCTGTGCACAGTTTCACTAAAGAATGTCTCCCACGGACCAATCGTCGAGTTCTTGATGGGCTGGGATACAAACTTGTAGAAATCTATTGATCCAAATGTCTTGGAGTAATAGCGGCCACCATGGCGAGATGTTGCTCGCAATGTTTGCCAATGCATGTCTATGAGATCTCTCTCAATTTTCCTTGCTATCCTCTGCATTCCACTGGTGTCGACATCCAGAACCTCAGTACTGAGTTTTACCGCACTTTGTTGAAGATACTCCTTGTAACTGTTTCGTACGGCTTCAACTTCTTTAGTCAAATCATTAGAGAGTGCGAGAATACGTTCACGAACCAGCTTAATCTGGTCCGACCTTTCTTGATGGCGCATCTCGTATGCTTGCTGATTCATGCGCAATTGCGATTCAATCGTCCTTAACACATTGCTTAGATCTACCTTCAGACCTTCGGCGATTGCAACTGGGCCCCTATTTATGGAAACGTCTCGCAAGTATGCAAGAAGTAGGTTGATCTGGGTGTCGCTCTCATTTGTAAATACATTCTGTTGGGAATTTTTCTTTCCCAAGGTCTCGTCTAGAAGTTTCATGTAGTTATTTGCTGACGTTAGGAACAATCGGGAACCCGTAATCGACTCACGCATTTTCTCAGCGTAGGTACCATCCAGATTTCTTTCGCTGATCATATCTTCGGCGATTTCCTTTAGCAGTTCTTGGAATTGCTCTGCGAGAAACTTATTACGAACCAGAGCCTTCTCCTGCAAGTCCAAAGTATGAAATCCATCTCCATAAATCTCTTCATCTTCATCCGGATCAAAGGCGTCTGTGGCTGTACCAACGAACGTGAGTGCGTTCTCTTTGCCCGCGAGGATCATATTGTCCAGTAAATCTGGACGCCGTAGCACATCTCTAATATCCTTGCCTAGTTTGCTCCTGGTATTAAAAGCGATCATTACAAATTTGGCAAGCGCCAGAAAACTCTCAGTTCGCTCTTCCCTCGCTTTATTCGGGTCATTCAAACCTGGAAGGTCCACTAATTCTGCGCCAAACTCTAGAGCCGCAAATCGCCCCTCAATCAAAACTGACTCAACGATCGGCCACCAATGGCCGCGACCTTGAACGTCTTTTCCTCGCTGTGGCGTCTTTAAGTACTGCTCCAGCAATGTTCGAAGGCTAGCGGTGTCTTCCACGGCGAAAGTTTGCGACTCCTGAATCATGGCTTGATGGAGAGCATCGTCGAGGCTGAGTTCATCCAACTCTCCCGCGGACATAAACCTCTCGAACTCAGCACTGCCGTAAACACCGATTAATCGTGGCTTGTACTCATCACTGGAGAACTTCCCAGTTCCAGAATCTTGCTTCTTCGCAAGCCATTCATTGCGTGCATTGGTGAGCTGATCCTGCCAATTGGATTTCGATGTAAATTCAACCGTCACCCGGAAGCCATCAATGTCGGCGTACCTAACATGCGCAATCGCGGCTGTACAGACACCCACGCCTGACTTGGGTAGTATCGGGCTTGAGAATGGTGCTCCTAACAGCGCATTCAACAAGGAACTCTTTCCCGTGCCAGTTGAGCCAAGCAAGGCGATGGTAATGATCTCCCGTTTTGCGACACGTTGGGCTATTGCTTCAGCCTTTTCCTCTTGTTCATGCCAAATCCGGCCGAGTTGTGGCAGTAACGATTCAGTAGCTCGGATCAAACTTCTTGTCTTGTTTGCAATTTCACCAATCTCATCTATCGCTGAACTAATTTCTTTGAAGTTAACCGACATGTTGCATCCCATTCAGAGCACGGTAGAAAGACATGAATAATCGTTGCATATATGTACACGTAACTGCACTCCGATGCGACATTAACCTGACATTAACGTCCCCAGGAAAAGTGTCTGCAGGAAAATATTGGAATTCCATTTTTATCCCGAAAACCCAATAAATACATAGAAAAATCCACACGAGGGATTTTCGTTTACACCCTCTGACTAGTTTCCGTGGGTCGTGGGTTCGAGCCCCACCCGCCCCACTTGCAAAACAGCTTCTAAGTGGATGTACTAGCCAACTTAATGACACACTTGATTGTCACACGTTGCAGATAAGGTAAAACCAGATTGCGCGTCTGTGCGATTTGAATCTGTGG
>CANFOW010000065.1 GCA_947448865.1 Actinomycetota bacterium | reverse complement strand
GCGCGCTGTAATGGCATCGTATGACGTGATCATCGGCCATTTTTCGTTGTTGGATTTAGCTGTGATGAGGTCAAGAGTCGTGATGCGACGCGAATGCGTGCCGCCATATAGCCGTGATGGCATGAGTTTTCTCCGATCTCGAGGCTGCGCGATGACAGTCCCCGGACGAAATTAAGTTTACGGCTTTTCTGACCATCTGTTTGTCATCGGAAGACGACGATCTCGGCCAAAAGCGCGAGACGACACCTTTGTTCCAGGTGGATACTGCCGACGCTTGTATTCTGCATGGTCAGTCAAGCTCAAAGTCCGAATTACTGTGGCTTCGGGAAAACCCGCGGCAATAATCTCAGATGCACTCAGATCTTGCTCTACATACATATAGAGAATTGCGTCGAGTTCCTCGTAATCAGGCAATGAATCTGAATCAAGTTGGCCAGGGCGCAATTCAGCACTTGGCGGTTTGGTAATACTCGACTCGGGAATCGGTGGAACTTCACCGTTTGACGTAGCGAGGTCATTGCGCCAGTTGGATAAAGCCCACACATCGACTTTCGGCAAATCTTTAATGGGCGCGAACCCACCGACTGCATCTCCGTAAATAGTTGAATAGCCAACTGACAACTCGCTCTTATTTCCCGTTGCTAAAACTAAATGACCTTCTTGGTTGGAGATTCCCATGAGTGTTGTTCCACGGACGCGTGCTTGCAAGTTTTCTTCGGCAAGTCCCGTAAGGCCGAGCTCTGCAAGATAGGCATCAACCATTGGTGCAATAGATACTGTGCGCAGATGTATTCCAGTGCGGTCTGCAAGATCTTGAGCGTCACTGCGCGAGTGCTCCGAAGAATAAGCCGAAGGCATGCTCACTGCGAATACTCGATCGGGGCCGAGAGCGTCACACGCTAATGCGGCGACAAACGCCGAGTCGATACCGCCGGATAGTCCGAGTAGCACAGAGCGAAATCCATTTTTGATTACGTAGTCTTTAAGTCCCAGAACAAGCGCACCGTAAACCTCAGCCTGACTATCAAGCCGTTCCGTTACGGAATGCGATGTCAGTGGATTCAACTCCCAGCGCTCTGTAGGAAGTTCAACAGTGAAGTCACCGTGTGAGGCGGCGATGTCTGAATCCACGTACAGGATGTGGGATTCAAATTGCGGCGCACGACCAAGAACATTGCCAGTGGAATCCATGACGACGGAGTCACCATCGAATACCAACTCGTCTTGTCCGCCGACAAGATTGACATAGGCGAGGACAGCATCCGCTTCGGCCGCACGTTTACGAATGAGCGCAGTTCTCACATCATCTTTGTCGCGTTCATAAGGTGACCCATTGATAACAGCCAACAAACCCACACCGGATTCGCGAGCTTGTGCGACTGGACCGCCGTCTTGCCATAAATCTTCACAGATGGCGATTGCGATGTCGCACCCAAATGCGCGAACGACTACCGAATCGTTTCCTGGAACGAAATATCGATACTCGTCAAAAACTCCGTAGTTAGGAAGATGATGTTTGTAGTAGCGCGCCACGATTTTTCCGTTATGGATAACAGCTGCGCAGTTCATGGGAGCACCTCGTGGCACGCCTGCTTGAGATGCAAACGATTTATCAGTTCCCTGGAGGTAGCCCGCAATGACGAGGTGTTCGCCGAAACCCGTGGCGTGTACACGCTGTGCGAGCTGTTCAATGCCTTGTTCGGAAGCATCCTGAAACGACGGGCGCAGAGCTAAATCTTCAACGGGATACCCAGTGATGACCATCTCGGGCAGAAGGATCACGTGTGCCTGGTTTTCGGCGGCCTGCTTAATTGCTTCGAGGCATAAATCAACGTTTTTGGCCACATCTCCCACAACGGGGTTGATCTGGGCTAAAGCCAGTCGCAAAGTAGGCACGGGATAACCCTACTTCGTGTAACACAGCCGTAACCAAAGGCAGCCAAGATGGGGTCGTGGATAAACAAACTGAATTCGTATTGCGCACCATGGAAGAGCGAGACATTCGCTTTGTGCGGTTGTGGTTTACCGATGTGTTGGGGACCTTAAAGTCTGTTGCAATTGCTCCGGCCGAACTTGAGGGTGCCTTCGCAGAAGGAATCGGATTTGATGGGTCGGCTATTGAAGGATTCGCACGCGTGTACGAGTCCGACATGTTGGCAAAACCAGATCCTGAAACGTTTGCAGTGTTGCCGTGGAGAGGCGAGCAAAATGGCGTCGCACGTATGTTTTGCGACATCATGCTGCCGGATGGTTCAGCGTCATACGCGGATTCACGCCATGTCCTTAAACGAGCACTTGGAAAAGCAGCTGACCTAGGTTTTACGTTTTACACGCACCCCGAAATTGAATTCTTCCTCTTTAAAGAACAACCCGAACGTGGCAAACAACCAGTGCCAATTGATGAGGTGGGATATTTCGATCACTCACCACTTGGTATCGGTTACGACTTCCGTCGCGACGCAATCACAATGCTGGAAAACATGGGCATCTCAGTTGAATTCAGCCACCATGAAGGAGCCCCAGGACAGCAAGAAATTGATTTACGTTATGCCGACGCTTTGACTATGGCCGACAACATCATGACATTTCGTGTCGTCATGAAAGAGGTTGCGCTGTCTCAAGGCATTTATGCGTCCTTCATGCCCAAGCCATTTGCGCAATACCCAGGTTCGGGTATGCATACGCACCTGTCGCTGTTCGAAGGCGATCGCAACGCGTTTTATGAAGCAGGTGCTGACTATCAACTGAGCAAAACTGGTCGCCAATTCATTGCTGGCTTACTCAAGCACGCACCGGAAATTACTGCGGTAACAAACCAGTGGGTGAACTCGTACAAGCGACTCAGTGGTGGCGGTGAAGCACCGTCCTATATCTGTTGGGGTCACAACAATCGCTCGGCACTCATTCGCGTTCCTATGTATAAGCCGAACAAAGGTAATTCAACCCGTATTGAGTTCCGCTCAATTGATTCGGCATGTAATCCGTACCTATCGTTTGCCGTGATGTTGGCTGCGGGTCTCAAAGGAATCGAACAAGGCTACGAATTACCCGAAGGCGCAGAAGACGATGTGTGGTCACTCACACCAGAAGAACGCGCGGCAATGGGTATTGCGCGACTTCCAGAGTCTCTCGGTCAAGCAATTTCTGTTATGGAACGAAGCGAACTTGTTGCCGAAACGCTAGGTGAGCATGTATTTGACTTCTTCTTGCGTAATAAGAGGGCAGAATGGCAGGAATACCGCTCGCAGGTAACCGCCTTTGAGCTCGATCGCTACTTACCGGTGTTGTAAATGAATCCACGTGTTCTCGTTATTCAAAATGAAGAATCAGATCCACCCGGCATGGTTGCTACGTGGCTTGCTGAGCAAGGCATTGAACTCGACGTTGTTCGTGCATTCGATGGTGAAGCAGTCCCTTCGCAGATTCCTGACGGCTACTCGGGAGTCATGGCGTTTGGCGGGGCAATGGGTGCAAACGATGATGCTGATCACCCATGGCTGACTAACGAACGACTGCTCATGCAAAATGCAATTTCGCTCGACGCACCAGTATTTGGAATCTGCCTTGGCGGCCAGATGTTGGCCACTGCAACAGGTGGCGTCGTAGATCGCGCAGACGTTATTGAAATTGGAGTCTCGACTTTTGATGTGTATGACGTTGCTGCCAACGACGCAGTATTTAGTTCCATCGCAGGATCGAGTGTGCAAGCAGCGCAATGGCATCAAGACGGCATTCTTGAACTACCCGATGACGCTGTAATACTCGCGGGCAGCGAAGACTGCCCCGTGCAAGCATTTCGGGTGGGTACGCGGGTGTACGGCGTGCAATTCCATCCTGAAGTGAGCGCAGACACTTTCAGCGAGTGGAGTGTTGTAGGCGACGAAGCAGCGCAACGATCTGGTGCGGATGTGCAAGTCGCAACGGCGCAAGTCAAGGACGCAGAGTCTGAGCTCTTCGAAACCTGGCGACCAATTTTTCATGCATGGGCAAATGTTGTGAAGGGCTACGCAGGCACACACTCGTGAGCACTAGCCGTGAGTCATCTCCGCAAGCACGCCTTGCGCGTTTAGGGTTTTCACATACGCTCGAAAGCGCGCGCATTGTGCAGGCTCATTCACTTCTGGATAGTCGACTCGACATCATTAAGAACAGTGCTGATCCAGATAGTGCTTTGCAGTTTCTGGCACACGTTATTGAATCTGGTGCCGCGGATTGTCTGAGCTGGGAAGCATCCGAGTGGGATGCACTCTCGAGTCTGCTCGGTGCATCGTCGGCGCTCGGTCAGCATGTCGTGCGGCATCCGATTCACACGTCCTACATTGTCCAGGCTACAACGCCACCAACTCGTGAAGACATGTTCGAACAGCTGAGTTCGAGTGTGCGTCAAGGAAGCTGGGACGAGTCACTTGTTGCCTTGCGCATCGCGTATCGCAAGCAAGTGTGTGCCATTGCTGCAGTAGATGTTGTCGCTCGTGGGGCAAGTGTGGGCTTATTGCCTGGCATTGCGTATGCACTCACAGACTTAGCGGACGCAGTCATAAATGCTTCTTTGGAACTTGCGCGAACTCAGGTTGCTGATTCACAGGATGTGCGACTTGCCATCATTGCGATGGGTAAGTGCGGTGCCCGAGAATTGAACTACATCAGCGATGTGGACGTGATGTTCGTTGCCGACCCTGCAGATAACCGCGCAACTGACATCGCGAAATTAGTAATGCAGGCATGTTCGGCCGTCACATCCGAAGGATCAATCTGGGAAGTGGACGCAAACCTTCGGCCAGAAGGCAAAGCTGGGTCGCTTGTGCGCACTTTGTCCAGCTATTTGGACTACTACGAACGATGGGCGCAGTCATGGGAGTACCAGGCGCTACTGAAAGCTCGGCCTATGGCAGGCGATGCAGAACTTGGTGCACTCTTTGTTGAATCTGTTGCGCCGTTTGTGTGGCAGGCTGCAGGTCGGCCCGGATTCGTAGAGTCAGTACAAGCGATGCGCCAACGAGTCACAGATCTCATCCCTGCAAAAGAAGCCGATCGAGAACTCAAACTCGGACGAGGTGGCTTGCGCGACGTGGAGTTTGCAGTCCAGTTGCTTCAGATGGTTCATGGTCGAAGTGATGTCATGGTACGAAATCCCAACACGTTGATTGCGCTCGAGCAACTAGCTACCTGGGGATACGTCGGTCGAGATGATGCAGCAACTCTGACAAGCGCATACCGATTTTTGCGAACCCTTGAACATCGAATTCAACTCAGTCGCATGCGACGAACACACGTTGTGCCCACGGACGAAGGAGAGTTACGTCGAATCGGACGATCACTTGGCTTTGTGCAAGATCCCGTTGAGGAACTCATAGCCGAATGGAAGAAGCATGCGCGTGAGGTTAGACGAATTCACGAGAAATTGTTTTACCGACCGTTGCTTGATGCTGTTGCTCGACTTAACAGCGAAGATGC
>CANFOW010000064.1 GCA_947448865.1 Actinomycetota bacterium | reverse complement strand
TGCGACCGGGGTTCCCAACGACAAGACTTATCGTGGCCATTCCGGTCCGTTGTATTTAGAAAAAGGTCCAGCAAAGAACCCGCTGTTTAAAGCCTTCTTTGATGCAGCCGTGCAAGCTGGTTACACACGCACGGATGACGTGAATGGTTATAAACAAGAAGGCTTTGGACCTTTCGACAAGAACGTGAAAAAAGGCCGCCGCTGGTCATCGGCTCGCGCATATCTGCACCCTGTGATGAATCGCAAGAATCTCACAATCAAAACGCGGCATCAAGTGCATCGAGTGTTGTTCGAAGGCGACAAAGCAGTTGGCGTTTTCGCACAACATGGCAAGAAAGTTGTTGAGTATCGCGGACACGAAGTGATTTTGTGTGGTGGTGCAATTAATACTCCACAGGTTCTGCAGTTATCTGGCATCGGGCCAGCCGAGTTATTGAAGCGTCACGGCATTCCCGTTGTGAAGGACCTCCCTGGTGTTGGTCACAATCTGCAGGATCACCTTGAGGTGTATGTACAACACGCGTGCAAGCAACCCATCACAATGAATCCAAACTTGAAATTGTGGAAGCGTCCATTCATTGGAGCCGCGTGGTTATTTGCTCGCAAAGGTCCCGGAGCTACGAATCACTTTGAAGGCGGTGGCTTTGCGTGCAGTAACGACGACGTGAAGTATCCGAACTTAATGTTCCACTTCTTGCCGATTGCGGTTCGCTACGACGGTACGAGTATCGCAGGCGGACACGGTTACCAAGTACACATCGGCCCAATGTATTCAGATGCTCGTGGACGTGTTGAGATTACGAGTGCCAATCCAATGGCTAAGCCATCGATTTTGTTTAACTACTTATCGACTGATCAAGATCGACGCGAGTGGGTCGAAGCAATTTCGGTAGCGCGTAACATTTTGAATCAACAGGCATTCGCTGAATACAGCGATGGTGAAATCAGTCCAGGGCCTTCGGTATCTAGTCCAGAGGAAATTTTGGAGTGGGTTCGCCGCGATGGAGAAACTGCGTACCACCCATCGTGCACCGCGAAAATGGGTGTTGATGACATGAGCGTTATTGATCCCAACACGATGAAAGTTCATGGCGTCGAAGGTCTACGCGTTGTAGACGCTTCGGTGTTCCCGTATGTCACAAATGCGAACCTATACTCGCCAACCATGATGGTTGCTGAAAAGTCAGCCGACATCATCTTGGGTAAAGAGCCGCTGGCTCCCGAATACGTGGACTGGTATCGCAAGAGCTAGGTCTGGGGTTTTGATCGTATTGAGGCGAGTGATGACGACATCACTCGCCTTTTGTGAAACTTCTAAAAGACTTTTGGATCTACTCCACCAACCAACCAGGGGAAAACCTCATAAGCCTTTCGATTTTGAATTGGAGAAACACCACGTTGCTGAGTTGCTTTCCCAATTAATTCCGCAATCGAGGCCCGTCCAAGCACCACAGCAATCACGTGTACTACCGTGAGTAGATTATTTCTGCGTCCAGTGTTCTTGGTTTTTGCCTTAAAAGCACCTTGGTACTTTACATCTTCGTTGTATGCGAGACAATCAAGTAAATACAGGTATACATCAGTCGGTATTTCCACTGAATCAACTTTTCGACCAGCAGTTATCGTTGGCCATTCATTTAAAAGTGTTGAAAGGACAACTTTACTGGGCGTCCACTTGAACAGGGGTACGCCATTTTGATCTAATGACTCATTACTGTATTCGTGTTCAAGGAGATAAGCCGCTTTGAATAAGAGGCATGCGATTGTAACCAATGCGAATTCTGCAGATTCAGACGTGGAGTTTGCAATCTGCTGAAAGTCATCAAAAATTTGAGTAAAAGTTGGACTGTAATCGTACTCACTGCCATCGAGTACAAGAGTTGGCTTCATATCATGTACGTTTTGTCGCTTATCCAAAAAGTACTCTTTACCTGGCTTTCCGAGTGCAACTTGAAACCCACTTGATTCGTACATTAATTGCAAGTTTCGGTTTATTAAAGTGTTACTCACATGATTAATTTCTCCAAGTCGCCATGCAATTGCGCGTTCGACTGCAGAGCCAATTTTACTATTTCCAATTTTTCCAGGAGAACTTTGCACAGTTTCGGGAATTGCAATAGCTTTCAAGAAATCACTTGAAATTTTCGGGTTCATCTCTTGATACTAATTGACAACACAGACATTTAGTTTCGTTTTTCAGCAAACGATTTTAGGGACTTTCCAATTTTGGCAACAACACCAACAACCAATGCGTTACCCATCATGAACGCCCTTCGTCCATCAGGCATGCCTTTAGTCCAATTATCAGGAAAGCCATTCAATCTCTCAAGTTCAACCGGTGTAAGGCGACGATATCTACCACTCGGTGTCATAATGATGTGCTTGAAACGGGATGGCGTGCTTCCACCTTCGCCTGTGAGAATTGTTCTAGCAGGCGTATCTGTATGGTCTGGAAAAGGTATGGCTCCTTCGGTATAGAAATACTTTCCACCACCTGGATTGGTTCTTTCTTCACGCTTAGCACCCTTTAAATATTTCCAGGTGGAAATTTGCCCAGCTTCAACAAAGTATTCGTCGGGGACATCTTTTTCGGGAATAAGAATATCTTCCAAATTTACCGACTTACCGCGAAACTTTGGGACAACTGAATACGTCCAGACTTCACCACCCTGCATGACGCCTGCGTTAAGAAAAGGGCTCAACTTGAAACCACGTGCAAAACTATCCGACAGTTTCACAATATCGGACTCCAGTTTGAACGCTGGACTCTCGTCTCCAGAAAATTGACTCACAGGCAAAGCGCTTGCGATAACACCCTCAGATAAAATCCAAGACTTTCCCTGGAATTCACCTTTTTTGAGTTTTGATTTGTGGACACCAACGATGTACACGCGCCGGCGCTTTTGCGGAAAACCGTAGTCGGCCGCGTTCACCACACGCCACTCAACCGAATACCCTAACTCGCTGACAGTCGCAAGCATGATTGCAAAATCCCGACCACGTTGTGAAGTTGGTGATTTCAATAACCTATCCACATTTTCTAAGAAGAAATACGGTGGGCGCTTTAGTTCTAAGAATCGTCGAATTTCCCACCACAAAACACCTTTTTTCCCGTGAATCCCCGCTGCTTGACTTGCAGTTTTAGCAACTGAATAGTCTTGGCACGGAAATCCTCCAACAAGAAGGTCGAAGTCAGGGACTACCCACTTCTTATCCTTATTTTGAAGTGAGTCTGCAACTTTCGCGATGTCTTCACAAGTATGAATGCCGCTCTTGAAATTCCTTTCGTAGCACTCTGATGCGTGTTGAGTCTTGGTCGAAGGTTCCCACTGGTTACTCCAGGTGACTTTCCAGCCTGCCTTTTCCAGACCAAGACGAAATCCTCCGACACCGGCAAATAATTCAGCCACTGAGAAGTCTCCGGGACCCTTAATTCGCGCTGCCAAAGCATCTCCAATTCATTGTTTTCTCTACTTTACTTGAACAGTAAGACAGGATCACGTTCGTCGCGTGTGTTCTCGACGTGAAATTGCTTGAAAAGGTCCAACTCAAATTTCTCGCAGACGAGATTTACTAACCGCGCAAAGCCTTTACAGAATCTACGATTCCGGTAACTGCTCGGTCTACATCGTCCTGACCCATTGGCGTGGACAGGGACATTAAGGTGCTCGTGCCTGTCAGTACGTGGTTGTGGTACATGGTCCACCACAGTTCGGCGACATTGACTGGCTCGTGTAGTCGGGCAAGTGAGCCGAAGCCTGTGACCTTAATCCCCGCTTCGGTTAATTGCGTGCGGAAACATTCGCCAAGTCCATTGAGTCGCTCAATTTCGGCCGTGTTGAAGTAGTCCATCGCAACTTTGCCCGCTCGCATGGTGACAGGGTTAGCGCTGAACGTGCCTCCTAGTGAAACCGTGCCGCTTGTTGCTGGATCAAATACTGACATCACATCAGCATTTCCTCCCAAGCCACCAACGGGGAAACCGCCACCCATGATCTTGCCGACAGTCATAATGTCTGGCGTAATGCCGTAATGCTTGTGCATTCCACCTAGCCCAACACGGAACGTGATGACTTCATCAACGATCAGCAACGCACCATGCTTACGAGTTATCTCGGCAACATGGGTAATGAAATCTTGTTGCGCAGGAATCAGTCCCGCACGATTTGGCATTAAGTCAATGAGCACCGCTGCAACGGAACTTCCATGCTCGCGCATGCACGCATCAAAGGCTTCAACATCACCCTGCGGTAAAGCAATCGCCACATCTTGGGTGGACGACGGAATGCCAGCAGCCGTTGCATCAACAACAGTTTCATGCACACCGTGATAACTTCCAGCAAAGCGGACAATCACATCACGTTTAGTGAAAGCTCGAGCACCACGAATCGCAGTCATCACCGCTTCGGTACCTGAGTTATTGAAACGCCAAAACGGAATCGATGTGCGTGCAGCCAGAACTTCAGCAAGCTCGACTTCAGAAAAAGTGGGAAGCCCGAATGCGGTTCCCTTAGATAATTGATCGCGCACCACATCGTTAATTGGTTCAAACGAATGACCGTGAATCATCGCGGTGTAGTTGTTATTGAAATCAATGACCTCATGGTCAAGTTGATCAATGACATGGCAACCTTTGCCCACAACTGCATACGGCGGAGTTGGTGGGACGAAAAGTGTGGCGCGAGTATTTCCGCTGGTCATCACTTTGCGTGCCCGAGTCGTGAATTCGTGATTGCCGTACGGCGCTAGCAATTCGTCCATGCGTCTAGACTTCCACAATCGTGCGGCTTTGTTCACGCATGAATCCTGGCAAATACCAATACGCCAAGCCACCCTTGCCCGATGACCCGCTCATCTTCCAGCCACAGAAAGACTGCACTCCTGGCCAGGCACCTGTCGTTGCTCCAGCAGCTCGGTTCACATACAACACGCCTGCTTGAATTTCGTCGAGGAACTGGTCCACTTCGCTTTGGTCGCGTGAGAACACGCCGGCCGACAACCCATACTGAACAGCGTTTGCTTCAGCCAGTGCTTCATCCATTCCGTTGACTGTGATCATGGTGACAAACGGAGCGAATAATTCTTCGCGCGTCAAAGGATGCCCCGCTGGCAAATCAGACACGAGCACGGGAGCAAAGAAATTGCCCGGTACATCGAGACGACCGCCGGTAATCACGCGACCGTCTTTTTGGGCTGACGCCAACGCAGCATCTACTCGAGCGCCGATGGCGTCATCAATAACAGGACCTAAATTTGTTGCCACATCAAGTGGATCGCCAACCTTCAAAGCGTTAATACGATCCACAATCTTGCTGGTTAACTCATCAGCAACACTGGCATCGACTACCACTCGACGAAGGGCGCTACATTTTTGTCCCGATAGTCCATATGCAGAGCGAACTATTCCAGTTGCTGCATCGTCAAGGTTTGCACTTGGCATCACGATGACAGGATTATGTCCGCCCATTTCAGCAAGGACGGGT
>CANFOW010000063.1 GCA_947448865.1 Actinomycetota bacterium | reverse complement strand
ACCCTTCATGCCAAAGCATGGACCAAGTGATGGTTCGCGAAGACACACGATGGCTTTCTTGCCGATGGCATTGAGGCCATCACCAAGTCCGACAGTTGTGGTGGTCTTTCCTTCACCAGCAGGTGTTGGTGTCATTGCGGTAACAAGCACGAGCTTGCCGCGTTCTTTGTGCTTCAAACCCGAGATGAAATCCATCGAGACTTTGGCCTTATTTGGGCCGTAATTCAGAACGGCATCTTCGGGGATTCCAATTTTGGCTGCAATCGTGTTGATGTGTTCTGTCTTAGCCGCGCGTGCGATTTCTATGTCTGAACTCATGCGTCTAGCTCCTTTTTGCGCTTGGCTACCCACTCATCGAGCTCGGCCTTAATGGCGTCATCCATGGCTGGTGCTTCGTATTCGTCGATCATCTTGTGTGCGATTTCGCTTGCACGAACATTTGTTGGTTTCGCGCCGTTGCGGTTCCATCGATCGAAATTGTCCGATGAGGACAAGAACGGACGATAGAACGCCGTGCGGAAGTTTGCCAAGGTGTGCATTGTTCCGAGGAAGTGACCACCATGACCAGCTTCGACATGTGAATCAAAAGCGAGAGATTCTTCATCAATGTGAAGTGGCGTGAACTCTGTTTGGAGTTGTCCAAGAATTTCGTTATCCATCACAAACTTTTCAAAGCTTGCGACCAATCCACCTTCGAGCCAGCCTGCTGCATGAAGTACGTAGTTTGTTCCGGAAAGGAACGTGGCCATCATCGTGTTGAACGATTCGTAACCAGCTTGCGCATCCACGGTTTGTGAAGCGTTCAAGCCACCACCTGAACGGAATGGCAGTCCAAAGTGACGAGCAATCTGTCCGGTGCACAACTGACCCATTGCCGATTCGGGTGTTCCGAATTGTGGAGATCCACTTTGCATGTCGACGTTGGACATAAAGGAACCAAAGATGACAGGGGAACCTGGACGAATTAGTTGTGACAATGCCAGACCTGTAAGTGCTTCAGCAATCTGTTGCACGAGCGCTGCCGGAATCGTGACAGGAGACATGGCTCCCATCATGATGAATGGCGTGAGCACAACGGCCTGATTCGCAGCAGAGTATTCAAACTGCGCATCAAGCATGCGATCATCCCAACGAAGTGGACTGTTGCAGTTAATCAGAGACACAGTTGCTGGGGTCTTTTCGATTGCCTCGCGGCTACCGAACAAAATTTCCGACATCTTAATAACGTCAGCTGCGTTTGGTCCTGAGATGACATTGCCCATGTAGAACTTGTCGGTCAATGTCTGCAATGCGTAGGTCATGTCGATGTGACGGCTATCAAGAGACATGTCATCTGGTTCACAGATTGTGTGACCAGCGCTATCCATTAACGGGAATGCTTGAGCAAGTTTCACCAGGTTGCGGTAATCCGCCATAGTCGCGACGTGACGAGTCTCGAGGTCGCGCACAAAAGGCGAACCATAGTTACCCACGAAAACCATAGAGTCGCCACCAATGTGGACATTGTTCTTGGGGTTACGTGCTTGGACGTCGAATTCGCTTGGAGCTTTTGCGACTTGCTCGAGAATGAACTCTGGATCGAATTTAACGAGATTGCCTTCGACTTTTTGTCCAGCAGCTGCGAAAAGGTCGAGAGCGCGTTGGCTCATAAACTCCACGCCCATTTCGGACACGAGGCGACGCCAACCTTTATCCAGGACAGCCATCGCTTCCTGCGACAGGATTTCATAGCGCGGCATTTTGTTCTGGAACATACATCCTCCATGCGACTTCGTTGTCTTGGCTTAATCTGCCAGTTTGCCAAAGTGATTGCCTAGCAAACGCTCGTTAGTGTATCGTACGATGTGGAACAAAGGTTCCAGATTGTGAATATTTCCTCAGAGCGGAGGCACGATGACTGAAAAACCAGTAACAGGAACCCAGTCTATTGACCGTGCCTGTGACCTCTTGCTGCGCATTATTAATGCAGAATCGCCGATCACATTGACCCAGCTTGTAGCTGAAACTGGGTTGGCAAAAGGCACCACGTCGCGCATTCTGAGCGCATTAGAGCGCGCCGCCATTATCGGGCGCAGTCCGCACGGTGGATTTGAACCAGGACCTGAACTCAACAAGTTTGCAATTCGCGGTGGCGCGTATGCGGCGATTATTGAGGCATACATGCCGGCTTTGGAAGACATTGGCAAAGCGACAGGCGAAACAGTGAACCTGGGTGTGGGTAGCCCGCATGGACTCGAAAGTATTGCGCAAGTGGACACAACGTTTCACTTGGGTAGCCATGATTGGGTTGGCAAGATGGTGCCGTTGCATGCGTCGGCTTCAGGAAAAATTCTGTTGGCGTATGGGTCTTATGCCATGCCTCGCGAATTGATACCGGTAACTCCGCACACGATCACAGATGACGTTGAATTCGAAAATGAACTTCGCAAAGTGCGCGAACGTGGTTATGCCGTTGCGCGAAATGAACTTGAATTAGGGCTAGTTGCGATCGCCGTACCTATATTTTCAGGTAAGAAAAAGGTCATAGCGGCAATTAGCATCACAGGCCCTACTGAAAGAATTCAAGAGCACGATGAACAGCGCATTACTCAATTGATGCAACACGCAATAAAGGTGTCACACAAGCCCGAACACGAAGGAGCGGCATGAGCGACGTATTGACCGAAATGTATGAACAGACGATGGCAGGTAATGCTCCGCGTGTTCTCGAGTTAACGAAGCAAGGACTCGAAGACGGCCTTACGCCTGATTCGATTTTGTTCGATGCTTTGATTCCTGCTCTTGAGGAAGTAGGAGCTCGTTTCGAACGCGGCGACTACTTCGTTCCCGAGATGCTGATTGCTGGTCGTGCCATGAGCGGGGCGCTTGATGTGCTTCGTCCGTTGCTCGCAGACACTGGCGCTGAGACTGTCGGCAAGTTTGTTATGGGTACGGTCAAGGGCGATGTTCATGACATCGGCAAGAATCTGGTAAACATCATGCTCGAAGGTGCTGGATTCCAGGTCATTGACCTCGGCGTTCAAGTGTCTCCAGAAAAATTTGTGGAAGCTGTTAAAGAACATCAGCCAGACATCCTTGGTATGTCTGCCTTCCTTACAACCACCATGCCAATGTTTAAAGTGAACATTCACGAATTGAACAAAGCAGGTCTTCGCGACGGTGTCATCATCATGGTCGGTGGGGCACCTGTTACTCAAGAATATGCTGACGTTGTTGGCGCAGACGGCTATGCAGCAGATGCGTCAACCGCAGTGCGTCGTGCAAAGGAACTCATCGCAGTTAAGCGCGGCAAGTAAATGCCACAGTTCATTGCTTCGCTTGAGCATGTCGTAAAAGGACCAGTGTGGGATTGCCAAATGTGCGGCCAATGTGTGCTGCATTCAACTGGCATGACCTGTCCTATGACATGTCCAAAAACGTTGCGCAATGGACCCTGTGGTGGAGTACGCGAAGACGGTAACTGTGAAGTCAAGCCTGAAATGCGTTGTGTGTGGACGAAGGCATATGAACGCACCCAAGATTGGCCGCTGCCGTCGTCGTGGAAAGAAGAGTTCAATCACCTTCGCCCACCTGTAGATAACCGCCTCAAGGGTGGTTCGTCGTGGAAAAACTTTTTCAGTAAGCGCGATAAGTGGACGCCAGCTGGTTGGGCAAATGCGCGAAGCGAGTCAGATCACTAATGTCGCGATTTGAACACTTAATTACGCAAACTCAGGAAACAGTATTTACTGCAGAGTTTCCCGCGCTAGACGGCAACGGTATGGCAAAGGCACAAAAAGCCGCTGACAGATTCCGTGGCTGGTTTGATGCGGTGAATTCAACAGACAACACTGCAGCACATGCCCACGCATCGAATGTGACAACAGCGATTGCAATTAAGCAACTTGGGCTCGAACCCATCATGCAAGTTGTGTGCCGCGACAAGAATCGACTTGCAATTCAAGCCGACATCGTGGGCGCTTCAATGTTTGGGATTGAAAATTTTTGCGCGCTGACCGGTGATGACGTCACAGCTGGCGACGAACCAGAAGCCCGACGGGTATTTGATCTTGATGGTCCACAGCTCGTGCAAGTGATGGGTTCACTCAAACGTGGACAGTACTTATCTGGTCGCAAACTTGATCCAGCTCCACACATGTTTATTGGAGCCGTCGAAAACCCAGGCGCGCCTCCTTTTGAATATCGTGTGCAACGTGTCGCCAAGAAATACGGCGCTGGTGCACGATTTATGCAGTTGCAAATTTGCTATCACCAAGATCGACTCGAGAAGTTTTGTGCCGGTGTTGCTGCCGCTGGAATGAAGATTGCGTTACTTCCCACCATCGTGCTTGTGAAAGGTGCTCGTCCGTTGCACTTCATGCACGACAAAGTTCCTGGTATCGACATTCCAGCCGATCAAATTTCTCGCGTGGAAAATGCAGCCGATCCTGCCGAAGCTGCCTACTTGCAGACACTCGAATTTGCCCAGCACGCATTGGCTCAACCCAACGTGCGCGGCTTACATGTCACGGACTTCCGTGGGGATGACACACTTGACCGACTTATGACTGATTTAGGTCGGACCCGTAAAACAGAAGAGGACAGCCATGCACACAGTGCTTAGTTCCGCAAGCAAGCAAGTAACGATGGGCCATGACCAGCCATTCGTGATCATCGGTGAACGTTTGAATCCCACGGGTCGCAAAATCTTCCAGGAAAAGCTTCGTGCTGATGACTTGTCAACCATCAACATTGACGTTGCAGATCAAGTTGCTGGCGGAGCAGACATGCTCGACGTCAACATGGGTGTGCCGTTAACTGACGAACCTGCGTTACTTGCTCGCGCAATCCAACTTGTTCAGTCACTGACTGACTTACCGATTTGCATTGACTCATCAGTCATCGAGGCACTTGAAGCGGGCCTCAAGGTATATCAAGGTAAGGCACTGGTTAACTCCATGACCGGCGAAGACGAGCGCATGGACATCATCTTGCCTCTGGTCAAGAAATACGATGCTGCGATTTTGGCTTTGCCAAATGATGAAACTGAAATCCCAATGCTCGCTGCTGATCGCATGATCATTGTCGAGAAGATTGTTCGTCGCGTTGAAAAAGAAGGCATCTCGTTAGAGAACCTCATCATTGATCCACTGGCTATGCCGGTTGGTGCAGATCCAGAAAACGTAAAGAACACTCTCGAGACCATTTACTTAGTTAAAGAAAAGTACGGCCTGAACATGTCCATCGGTGCCTCGAATGTGTCATTCGGTCTGCCAAACCGTCACGCGCTCAACGCATCCTTTATGCCAATGGCAATGGCAATGGGTCTGACATCAGCCATCATGGATTCGCGAACTCCAGAAGTTGTTCAATCAGTGCGTGCCGCAGACTTGCTGCTCGGCCTTGACCCTTGGGGTGGCAACTGGATTTCCAGCTACCGCGCAGCACAAGCACAGTAAGTAAGGACAAATTTCATGACAAGTGACGTCGACATCGAATCAACTCCCGAACCAACGGGCGTTGGTCGCGTCAACCTGTCATT
>CANFOW010000062.1 GCA_947448865.1 Actinomycetota bacterium | reverse complement strand
GGGTTGATTTAGCACATCGTGCCCGGACCAAACGCTTTGTTAACGTGGCAGCGGTGTGCGGCCTGCTTGCGGCTTATCTATATCCATTCGCACCCGTGGGTTAGTTAGTGCATTTCGGCAAGCAACTGCACGGTGATTTCACATCCTGTGATTGCTGTAATTGCTGACTCAAGGGCTGCTAGGTGTCGAGTAAGTCCTGTTGAAGTATTTGCAATGTCATGGTGTCCGGCAAGCTTGCGAGCATCCGAAAAGTCGAGCGTCACAATGTTATTTTCCAGTGACAGCAAGCGCCCATCAAACATGGCCATCCACGCAATGCGATTGTGATGTTCTAATTCATTGAGCACGTCCACCCACACGCTTCTCAATTCAGCAAGAGTCACCGTTAGGTCACTTTCGATTCGTGCACCGAGAGGAACTTGTAGTCACCCGACACTGTGTAATCACGGATTCTTTCGAAGCCGTCAAAAACTTCAGCGAAGGTGTTTGTGAGGGGAGACATAGACACACGAATACCGTGTGGTTCCCGATAGTCGGGAATCACGTTTTTTTCGAGACGTAGTCCTCGGGCGATTAAGGCAGCATCTGGATGCCAGAGCGTGAGATGCCCGCCGCGAAGATGCGCTTCCCGTGGTGTCATCAGCGAATATCCCAGTGGTGCTAGCCATTGATCAAAAAGTTCACACATCATGTCAGTGCCGCGATTAGCTTTTGCGTTGATTGCCTGGATGCCTGCCTGCTCAATGATGGAAAATGACGTGTCGATTGAAAGCAAACCAATAATGGACGGGCTTGCGATTTGGAACCCACGCATTCCATCGGTTTGCGAAAATCCTTGACCCATCGCAAATTGGTCTCTTTGCGCGAACCATCCATGAATTGGCGCATCAAGGGATTGTTGAATTGCCTTGCTGACGTATAACCACGCTGGTGCACCTGGACCGGAATTGCCGTATTTATATGTACAACCAACTGCAATGTCGACGCCGTCGCGATCAAACTGCAGATCAGTTACTCCAACTGCATGACTGGCATCCCACACGCATAAAGCACCATGCTCTCGAGCCAACGTTGTTATTGCTTGAACATCGTGCAACGCCCCAGAACGGTAAGCCACAACAGACAGAGTCACGAGCGCGACATTGTCATTCAAATACGGAGCAAGAATTTCCGGAGTTACACATTCTGTTTGCGTGCCAACAGTTGCGTCGGTGATTTCATTTTCAATCAGGATGAGTGTGAGTCCGAGTTCTTGGGCAATTCCTTCGAGAATGTATCGGTCAGTAGGAAAATTCGCAGTGTCGCTAATGATGACTTTTCTGCCAGGTCGGGCAGAAATTGCTGCTCGGCAGGCTCGATAAAAATTCACACTGGTTGTGTCTTGCGCGAGGACTTGTCCGGGGGCTGCTCCAAGGGCCGCACGGCCAATAAGGTCGCCAACGGTTTCGGCCATGTCAATCCATTCAGACCATCCGTCAACAACTTTTGTTCCCCAGCCTTGAGTGAGAAATTCGTTTATTACGTCTACCGTCTTGAGAGGAAGACGACCTAGCGAATTTCCGTCGAGATAACACTGCTGCGGATCAGAAATGAAAAATTGTGATCGAAACTGTGCAAGCACGTCTTGGGAATCGAGAGCTAGCGCATTGTCGCGAGTAAACATGTTCCTAGGCTAAAGGCAATTCACTGGGAAATCGTTGTGACCAACAATGAATGAGGTTGGCGTCTGGAATCTTCTAAATCAGGCCAATCAGGCTGCTCAAAGTAATCGTGCCTACAAAAATCAAAATGACGACACCTAGTAGTCCTGGCCAACGCGCATGACGCACTCCACCGTAAAAAGCCCGACGGCCCCAGATGGTCGCAGTCAATGCGGGAGCTGCCATTAAAACTAGGGCAGGCACGGCAGATACGAGCTTGGCCCACCAAGGCCCGGACGTCGATTCATAACCAAGTGCGCTGTAAATGCCTTCACCGACGCGAAGCGAAAGCCAGAAACCAAGCGGGAAAAGCAACAAACCGAGCCACGCAATACGTGAGTTTCTGATGGCAGTAACTGACTTAGGCACACTAACTCCCACTGTGGACTTCACGGTGACTCAAATACCAGTGTTCAGAACACTAATCGCGTACATCGTGTGCATCTATATAACAGTATGAGCGTGCAACATCCACGCCTACAGCGAACACGGCAATGCGACCGCGCGTATGACAGTTGTAACAAGTAATGTCTAGTTATATCCCAAAGACTTATAAGGAGTCCTACGTGAGTGGAATCGAGGTTCCGGGCCTATCGGTCCCGACCGCACGAACCCCATCGCCTGGTGGAATCGGCTTTGACGATTCGGTCTACCAGCGCCTTTTGCGCGAGCGCATCATCTTCCTTGGTTCCCAAGTTGAAGATCAAATGGCTAACGCAATTTGTGCCCAAATCTTGGTTCTTGCAGCCGATGATCCTGACAAGGACATCTTCTTGTACATCAACTCACCAGGCGGATCTGTCAGTGCTGGTATGGCGATTTACGACACGATGCAGTTCGTCAAAAATGACGTTGCAACTGTCGCTATGGGTCTTGCTGCATCAATGGGACAGTTCTTGCTTTGTGCCGGTGCGCGTGGAAAGCGTTATGCATTGCCACACGCTCGCATCATGATGCATCAACCTTCCGGCGGAATCGGTGGCACAGCCTCAGATATCAAGATTCAAGCTGAGCAAATGATGTACACAAAGAACAAAATGGCTGAACTCATTGCCGAGCACACAGGTCAAAGTCTGGAAACCATTAAGAATGATTCCGACCGTGACCGCTGGTTCAACGCAGAAGACGCCAAAACCTACGGATTCGTTGATCACGTAGTGCGCAATTCGACCGACGTTGTCGGCGATGGCGGAATGGAATAGGGGATTGATGATGGATTACTCACCACAGGCTCGTTACATTCTGCCAAGTTACATTGAGCGCACACCGCAAGGAATTCGCGAGTACAACCCGTACGCCAAACTTTTTGAAG
The DNA here is from genome assembly GCA_947448865.1 of Actinomycetota bacterium. Lineage (GTDB taxonomy): Bacteria > Actinomycetota > Actinomycetes > S36-B12 > UBA5976 > UBA5976. The sequence goes on along the minus strand of CANFOW010000062.1, from coordinate 3,033 downwards.
AGCGCATTATTTTCCTTGGTGTGCAAATTGATGATGCATCAGCTGACGATGTTATGGCGCAGTTGCTTGTTCTGGAATCACTTGATCCTGAACGCGACATTCAGATTTACATCAACTCACCCGGTGGTTCGTACACTGCGATGACGGCAATTTACGACACGATGCAGTTCATCAAGTGCGATGTGCAAACAGTGTGTTTAGGTCAAGCTGCTTCTGCTGCTGCGGTTATTTTGGCTGCTGGTAAAGAAGGCAAGCGGTTTGCTTTGCCGCATGCGCGCATTTTGATTCACCAGCCATACACCGAAGGTGGTGGCCAAGGTTCCGACATCGAGATTCAGGCAAACGAAATTCAACGTATGCGTGACGAGATGGAAGGCATCTTCGCCTATCACACAGGTAAAGATGTGGCCGATATTCGCAATGACATTGAGCGCGACAAGATTCTGACTGCTTCGGCAGCGAAAGACTACGGAATTATTGATCAAGTTCTCAGCACGCGAGTACCACTCATTAAATAACTTGATTTAACTAAGTAAGTGCGGGTGCTTTACTGCGGCCGCACTTACTTATTTCATGTGGTGCTGCACACAATCACACTGGTGTAATTCACCATTTCGCTATAAATCTTGCGACTAATACGCTTTGCGGGCGTGTATATCGCGAGAATGTCCGACTTTCAAGGTAACTTGAAAGGACGTATTCGGTAACACTTACATCCCCCAGGAGGTGCGTTCATGGCTCGTGTAGGCGAGAGTGGCGACCTGTTGAAGTGTTCGTTCTGTGGCAAGAGTCAAAAGCAAGTCAAGAAATTGATTGCTGGACCTGGCGTTTACATCTGTGACGAGTGCATTGACTTATGCAACGAAATTATCGAGGAAGAGCGCGGCGAAGCCGTCAACCTTGGTTGGGACGAACTACCAAAACCACGTGAAATTTTTGCTTTCCTTGATCAGTACGTCATTGGTCAGGACCAAGCCAAGAAGTCCCTGTCTGTAGCTGTGTACAACCACTACAAACGAATTCAGTCCGAAGCGTCATCTGGCAAGAAGGATGAAGGCGTAGAACTGGCTAAGTCCAACATTTTGATGCTTGGTCCAACGGGGTCTGGAAAGACGTTGTTAGCCCAGACTTTGGCCAGGATGCTTAATGTGCCGTTCGCAATTGCGGATGCGACTGCATTAACTGAAGCTGGTTATGTAGGCGAAGATGTCGAGAACATTTTGCTCAAACTTATTCAAGCCGCGGATTATGACGTTAAGAAAGCCGAAACCGGCATTATTTACATTGACGAAATCGACAAGGTAGCTCGCAAGAGCGAAAATCCTTCGATTACGCGAGATGTTTCCGGTGAAGGCGTTCAGCAAGCGCTGCTTAAAATTATTGAAGGAACTACTGCCTCGGTTCCGCCACAAGGTGGACGTAAGCATCCGCACCAGGAATTCATTCAAATTGATACGACAAATGTCTTGTTTATTGTTGGTGGAGCTTTCGCTGGCCTTGATGAAATCATTCGTCAACGCGTAGGCAAAAAATCTTTGGGCTTTACTGCAGTTGTTGAAAACGAAGTTTTGAATGAATCAGACATATTTGGACATGTCATGCCGGAAGACATGCTGAAGTTCGGCATGATTCCTGAATTCATTGGTCGTCTTCCGGTATTTACGTCCGTGGCGTCTTTGGATCAAGAGGCGTTAGTGCGCGTTCTTACCGAGCCTAGGAATGCTCTAGTGCGTCAGTATCAAAAATTATTTGATCTTGATGGTGTTGAACTGGAGTTCACTCCTGATGCGCTTGAAGCGATGGCAGATCTTGCCGTACTTCGCGGAACGGGTGCTCGTGGTCTTCGTGCCATCATGGAAGAAGTTTTGATGTCGATTATGTACGACGTTCCAAGTCGTGAAGACATTGCTCGAGTTGTAATAAATGCAGATGTCGTTAACAATGGTGTGAATCCAACATTGGTACCACGTGAAGTTGCCGTTAAGCGTGTTCCAAAGGAAAAAACCGCTTAACAACTTCACGCAAGGATTTCCAAGTGCAAATTCGTGTTACTTCTCTTCGCTCCGTGCGTCTTTTATCGCTAACCATCGCATTGGTTATTTCATCTGTGGCAACTATTGCAGGACCATCGCAGGCGTCAGCTCTAAAAGTGATGCTGTGTTTTCAATCGTCGACTCATGTTGGAATTTCTGGGCTTCATGTTTCCTGGGATCCCGATGGCGACATCGATGGATTTGACGATGTTGTTACTACGTCAAAGGGATGCTTTAAGAAAGCACAGGTAGTACCTGATGACACTGCCATCATTTACGCGGATGGGACCGCTTCAAAGCCAATTGGGGTGAGTGGTCAAACACTTAACACAGTTGAGATTCAATGGGATCCCGAAGCGATGGTCAATTACCCGCCTGATAAAAAAGGCGTTCGTAATATTGTTTTCACTCTGGCTGGTCCACCGGCTTACTCCACTGAAAAAGTACGAGCTGTGATGCTCGATGGCACACCAATCCCTAATGCGGCTATCCATCTCAGTGACGGTGCCGATGGTCAGTACATTGAACAGGATTCGTCTGGTCCCGGTAAAAAAGATGCGCGCTTTATCGACACCGATGAACTTTTTCAAACTCAGCAGGAAGGAACTGATCCTTCAATTACGGAATCATGGACAAATCTTGACGGCACCAAGTGCACCGGGTTTGATGTGCAAGAAGATTTAGACGACGGAGGCACTATTCCGCCTGCAACTGTGTGTAAAGCTGCGTCGACACTCACTGGTGATGATGGCTCCTACTCACTTCGTTATTACAACGATGCCCTGTATTCGTTACTGCCACAGGCGACATTCAATCTGTCGCTTGTGGGCTTCGGTTCGACAACCAGCATCGACGGGAATTACACCGTCGAAGGTAATGGCTCAACGGATGTTGTTTTCCCGAATCTTCCTCGTATCACTGGATTACCTGTAGGCGCAGTTCGAGTTGGGGCAAATGTGCCGTACGTTTTGACAGTTACCGCGTTGGGTGGCGGCACACT
>CANFOW010000061.1 GCA_947448865.1 Actinomycetota bacterium | reverse complement strand
TGACAGGTGCCACACAAAACCACGCACATTGCAGGCTTTGTGGAATATGTCAGTGTTGCAGTTACTTTCCAACAGTCAGGGTTGGCCAGCGGTCAGTCACAATGGAGGCCGTCAAGGTAGACAAACTCAGGTTCTGCTGCCCAGAAGCATCGAAATTACTCGGTTCTAGCCATTGTTCGAAAGCGCTTTGCGCCACTGGCCAATCCCGATCCAGAATCGCAAACCAGGCAGTATCTCGATTGCGGCCTTTGACTGTGGTCGCTTGGCGGAACAATCCTTCAAAAGTCATACCTAGTCGCATTGCGGCGTTAATTGATGGCTGATTAAGCGAGTTGCATTTCCACTCATAACGGCGGTATCCCATGTCAAAGGCATGCTTCATCATCAAGTACATCGCTTCAGTGGCAATAGGTCGTTGTTGGATAAGTGGCGAAAACGTAATCCACCCAACTTCTATCGAACCTGCCGTGGGATCAATGCGCAGAAACGATGCCACTCCAACTGCTTTGTTGGATTCACGATCAATGATTGCGTAGAAAAACGGATCGGCTTTGTGATGGGCGCCTTCAACCCACGAACGGTAATGCGCTGCGTCTGTAAACGGACCTTGCGGCATGTACGTCCATAGCCGACCATCGACATCGAGTGAGTATGCGTCCCACAAATCTGAAGCATGCTTATCGGCATCAAGTGCTTCCAGAAAGCAGTAACGACCTTCGAGCACAGTAGATTCTGATGGGACATCAGGCTTAGTGAAGTCAGAAACGACTAAACCAATTGCGTCGCCAAATTCATTTGGTTCGTGAGAAAGATGCATATGCACCACGCTAGTGCGAACGTCGGGTTAGTTCGAAATCAGGTCGTGGATGCTGATGGTGGCGTCGCGATCTTGACCTACGCCAATCGCACTTATCCGAGTACCGCTAACTTTTTCTAAGAAGTTCACATAATCGCGAGCATTCTTAGGAAGATCGTCAAAGGTTTTTGCACCGCTGATGTCTTCTTTCCATCCGTCGAGGTATTCGTAAATCGGCTTCGCGTGATGGAAATCAGTTTGCGTCATTGGGATTTCTTCGCTTCGAACTCCATCAATGTCATAAGCAACACATACGGGAATTTTTTCCCACCCAGTAAGCACATCAAGTTTGGTCAAGAAAATGTCCGTGAGGCCATTTACTCGGGTCGCATAGCGAGCAATAGGAGCATCGAACCAACCGCAACGACGTGGGCGACCTGTGGTAACACCGCGCTCGCCGCCAATTTGTCGCAACTTTTCGCCATCGTCGTCAAGGAGTTCAGTCGGGAAAGGTCCGGAACCTACACGCGTTGTGTACGCCTTCAAAATTCCAACAACGCCAGTAATTCGAGTTGGACCGATTCCCGATCCTGTACATGCGCCACCAGCTGTGGGGTTACTTGAGGTGACGAACGGATATGTTCCGTGATCAACATCAAGCAGCGTGCCTTGACCACCTTCGAGGAGAACTACTTTTCCTTGGTCCAATGCGTTGTTCAATAACAAAGTGGTGTCTGCAATGTAAGGACGTAAACGTTCGGCATAGCCCATCAACTCTTCGGCAACTTCATTCACTGAAATTGCACGACGGTTGTACACCTTCACAAGCACTTGATTTTTGCTTGTGAGAGCGCCTTCGATTTTGGCACGCAAGATTTTTTCGTCGAACAGATCCTGGATTCGAATACCTACGCGTGAAATCTTGTCTGCATATGTCGGACCGATGCCACGACCCGTTGTGCCGATTTTAGATTTGCCCAAGAAACGTTCTGTCACTTTGTCCAAAGTCACGTGATATGACGTTATCAAGTGCGCATTGGAACTAATAAGGAGCCGCGAGGTATTGATTCCTTGTGCTTCCAGGTTGTCGATTTCCTTAAACAACACTCCAGCATCAATCACAACACCGTTTCCGATTACTGGAGTGACTTCAGGTGTCAGAATGCCGCTGGGCAGCAAGTGAAGTGCGAACTTTTTGTCACCAATGACGACAGTGTGGCCTGCGTTATTTCCACCTTGATAGCGAACGACATAGTCGACTCGACTTCCCAGTAGATCGGTTGCCTTGCCCTTACCTTCGTCGCCCCATTGGGCACCAACGAGCACAATTGCGGGCATCAGGTTTCTCCGTCTACTTGTTCTAAATCGACGTTACTTGATTCGAGTGCCGGTAGAACGCAGGTCTTCGCAGGCATGAACAACACGTTCAGCCATTCCTGCTTCTGCTAACTTGCCGTACGCACGTGGGTCGTATGCCTTTTTGTTTCCGACTTCGCCATCAACTTTGAGCACGCCGTCATAGTTCTTGAACATGTGATCAACGATTGGTCGAGTGAACGCGTATTGGGTGTCCGTATCAATGTTCATTTTGATGACACCGTAATCCAAAGATTCACGAATTTCAGAAAGCAACGAACCAGATCCACCGTGGAAAACTAAGTCAAGTGGCTTTTCTTTGCCTGGGTGACGAGCGGCTACAGCCTTTTGCAGATCTTGCAGAATGAGTGGCGTAAGGACAACATTGCCTGGCTTGTAAACGCCATGAACGTTTCCGAATGTTGCAGCGACTAAGTAGCGACCTCGTTCACCGAGACCGAGCTTGTCAACCATGGCGAGCGCATCTTCTGGAGTCGAGAACAATTTCGCATCATGCTTTGCTTCGATGCCATCTTCTTCGCCGCCGACTACGCCAATTTCAATTTCCAAAATCGTGTTACCTGCAGCGCACTTATCTAACATTTCGTCCGCAACATTTAAATTCTCGTCAAGGGTGACAGCAGAACCATCCCACATGTGTGATTGGAATAGTGGAAGCTGACCCTTCTTTACTCGCTCAATAGAAATATCTACGAGCGGACGCATAAAGCCATCAAGTTTTTCAACTGGACAGTGATCGGTGTGCAATGCAATGTTGACGTCGTAATACGCAGCAATTGCGTGTGTGAATTCAGCAAGTGCGACCGCTCCAGCAACCATGTTCTTAACATGTTGGCCGGATGCGAACTCTGCACCACCAAAAGAAACCTGGACAATGCCATCGCTTTCGGCTTCGGCAAATCCACGAATCGCAGCAACGATGGATTGCGATGACGTGCAGTTAATCGCAGGATACGCGAAGGCGCCAGCCTTAGCACGATCCAACATTTCGTTATAAACCTCAGGGGTTGCAATAGGCATGAAGAACTCCTCTAGAGCGCGGTGAAATTTGGCTTCCAGGGCGCCGTTGCCCGCCTCCCTATTGTGCCAGAAAGAGCGGCCGCATTTCGCCGTGGGTGGAATCCGACATCAGGTTTTATAAGTTCGCTCGGTACTGTTAAAGCGTGCATACACAAGCTGTCATTCATTCTGGATTACTTGACCCACAGGGGTTACTCACTGGTTTTGGCTCCGCCGCATTTGGCATTGCTTTAGCCATCTTGGTCTTGGAGTGCGGTGTCATTTTCGCAGCCATCTTGCCTGGAGACTCCCTGTTGTTCATTGTGGGAGTCCTCATTGCCAGTGGCTTTATTTCAGTTCCCCTTGCCGTAGCCATCTTGGTCATGATCATTGCGGCTTTCGTTGGAAACCTGATCGGGTATTGGACTGGCGCAGCGCTTGGACCGGCGTTGTTTAAACGACCAGACTCCAAATACTTCAAACAAGAGTTTGTGAGCACAACCAAAGAATTCTTTGACAAGTATGGAACTCGCGCAATTGTCCTTGCCAGATTTGTTCCCATTGTGCGCTCAGTCATTACGAGCATGGCTGGCGTAGGAAAAATGAATTACCGCACGTACGCAGTATTTAGTGCAATTGGAGCAGCTCTGTGGGTAACTGTGCTGACATTGGCAGGTTACTTCCTAGGCAATGTGGCTTTCGTAAAAAACCACATTGATCTCGTCACTGTTGCAGTTGTTGCTATCAGCGCGATTCCCTTAGCTTTCGAATACCTTCGACAAAGACGTTCTAGCTAACTAGAACGTCAATGTCGACGATTTCTCCTAGCGATGCTTGAACTTTTGTTCTTGCAACGCCCCCAGGAATGAGAGCGACCACATTCCATTCACCTGCTGCAGCAAAGAATCTGAATTCTCCAACTGCAGATACCGGCACTTCAGCAACAAATTCGTCATTGCGGTCATGTAGGCGTACATAACCCACATGTGCAGGACCATCTGACTTGCTCACAACACCTTGGATAACAGCCTGACGTGAAACGTCAACATGCTCCAATGAAACTCCGCCAACTACGGCGCCACAGGAACTCATGCTTGACCTGGCTCATCGCCAAGAGCAACTGGAACACCAACGAGGGATCCGTACTCAGTCCATGATCCGTCATAGTTGCGCACATTCTTTACACCAAGCAGTTCCTTCAGAACAAACCATGAGTGCGATGAACGTTCACCGATGCGGCAGTACGCAATGACATCGTTATCAAGATTGACGCCGGCGCCTTCATACAGTGCAGCAAGCTCTTCGTTCGTTTTGAAGGTTCCGTCTTCGTTCGCAGTTTTGCTCCACGGAATGTTCGATGCCGTTGGAATGTGACCTGGAACTTGCGACACTTCTTGTGGCAAGTGAGCTGGCGCGAGCAAACGGCCGGCGAACTCGTCTGGTGAACGCACATCCACCAGACCCGCGACACCGATTGCCTTGAGCACGTCGTCACGGAATGCGCGAAGTGAGTGATCCTGTGGCTTGGCAACATAGTTTGTTGCTGGGCGCACAGTGTCGTTACTCACCAGTTCGCGGCCATCGAGTTCCCACTTTTTGCGTCCACCGTCAAGCAAACGCACGTCTTGGTGACCGTACAACTTCAGATACCAGTAGGCGTAGGCAGCAAACCAATTATTATTTCCGCCATACAGCACGATGGTGTCGTCATTGCTAATGCCCTTGGCGCTCAACAGTGTTTCAAGTGCTTCCTTGCTAATGACATCGCGACGAAGACCGTCCTGTAAATCCTTGCGCCAGTTCAAACCGACTGCTCCACGAATGTGATTCACACCGTACGCATCGGCATCTTCGTCAACTTCGACAAAGACCACTTTCGGGTCATCTAGGTGAGCGACAGCCCAATCTGCATCTACTAGTACTTCGTTACGACCCATAGTTTCTTTCTCCTTTTATAATTTTTAAAACTTCAATTTCTATCTTTTATTTTTTAAGTTTGAGTTTGTTCTCGCGCTTTTACGTCTTGGAGTGCGCTAACACTTTCTTTCCCATGACATACATTTCGCAGCCCAAACAAATTCCAAAGGCCGCATTCAGAAAGGCAGCACCTAACGCAAAGCCCACGGCAATTTGTCCAACGATTGTTGCTCCGGTTAACAAACCAACAAGTCCAATAACTGCGAAAACAAAACCTACGAGTTGAGCGAACTGCGGTGGCTGAGCATCTTCTAGTTCCTTTGGAGAACCAAGGCGTCGAGCAATCAACTTGCGGTACATGATTCCGTACGGTTGAACATGTAGTCCTACAAAAGCACCTAAGCCAAAAACAAATGTCTGAAGTACGAGAAGCAGCGTGGCAATTGGTGATGGCATCGAAATTAAGACGACAGCTAAAACGACTGTGGTCAACGCAGCACCGAATCGTGGTCCGCGTGGATCAATTTGCTTACTCATGTAACTCAAGTCCTTCAGGTAGTTGCGGCTAGGGAGCGGTTGAATCCAAAGTCGCGCACACGACCTCAGACTCAGCGGCAACAACACATGGAGGAACTCAGCAAACCGAAATCAACGATTCGGCGCTTAGTGAGAGACACTCCGTGTGACATGTCTACAAAGTAGGACAGATGTCAGATTTATGAAACTCCAAGTTGACTAATTGCAAACGTTTCGCAATGCGATGTCAGGTTTAGTGACTAGTCAACAGTTCACGAGGATTTCGAAGTCACGCTGGCTAATACCACTGCGCTTCCCGTCACGACTAAGCCAATGAGTAGCTGGGCTGTGATGTGCGTGGCCGACGTTGGGAAAACCATGTCAATCAAAATGGCTCCCGATAATTGGCCAAGCACTGAAGCAAGTGTGAAGACAAAGACACCGAGTGTGCGTGCCATGTAAGCGGCAACGAGAACGAAAAACACACCAAATGGTCCGCCCATCCAGATCAATGGATTGTGCATCGGACTGGGTGGAATTGTGAAGGTCGCTGGATGAATTAATTGCACTACGCCAAACACCACGAGCAAGGTCACAAGCCCTACGACGAAATTCATCGTCGTGGCGGCTAATGCGTGACCAGTTTTAATGGCCACCGTGCCATTAAGCGCCGGTTGGGTCGAAACAAAGCATCCCGCTGCGAAAGTCACGAGCACTCCACCAATTGCGAAGTTTGCTTGTGATGCTTGCCCGGCCACCGAGATCACAACACCAACAACTCCAAGCAATGCCGAGAAAACTCGAGCTACCGTAATCGCGCGCTTACCTGCTGGACCAATTCCGATCTTGTCGACAAACAGCGCTCCGGCTGTTTGCCCCGCCACAGCCGAGATAGTAAAAATTGCGACACCAGTGGCTGCAACGAGGTCACTTTGAATGGCGACAAATGTTGCACCGGAAAGTCCGCCCGCAAGTTGCCACCATTTAAGTTCACCAAGGC
>CANFOW010000060.1 GCA_947448865.1 Actinomycetota bacterium | reverse complement strand
ATTACGCAGATAGAGATCTGTGTCGAACATCGCTAGCAACTGTGCAGATGTGAAACGCATCTTGCTCGACAACTGCATTGCTGACTTACGGACAAACTTCACGGCATCGGCATATTCCGGATTCAGGATAATTACGGCTTCGGCAGCAAGTGCGCCGTTCTTTGTTGCACCAAGCGAAAGTGCATCGATACCGATGTCTGTTGTAAATTCGCGCAACGTAGCGCCAAGCGCTGCAGCTGCATTGGAAATCCGCGCACCATCCATGTGCACGAGCATTCCAAGACCATGCGCTTGATCAACAAGCGCCTTTAACTCATCGCGAGAGTAAACGGTACCGAGTTCTGTAGTTTGCGTGATGCTCAGAACTTTTGGTTGTGCTCGATGTTCGTTACCGAAGCCATGTGCTTCGTTGGGAACGAGCTCAGGTGTGAGTTTGCCATCGCTGACTGGAATGACGTGGAGTTTTAAGCCAGCAACTTTTTCTGGTGCGCCACCTTCATCAGCGTTGATGTGCGCAGAAGTTGCACAGACAACTGCTTCCCATGAGCGAGTGAGTGATTGCAGTGCCGTGACGTTGGCACCAGTGCCATTAAATACCGGGAAGCCTTGCGCCTGTTCACCAAAAAGATTACGAATCATGGCATTGAACTTTTCGGTGACTACATCATCGCCGTAAGCGACCTGATGCCCTTTGTTTACTGAGGCGATTGCCTCGAGTACTTCCGGATGAATTCCTGCGTAGTTATCGCTTGCGAAACCGCGCCACACTGTGTCATTAAATAGGTCAGCCATACGGTAAGCCTAGCCACAGCGGGACTGTCCTGAAGAGTCAAAGTCCCCGCACCCGACCAGACAGCACCAAGGGATTTTGGTAGGTCGGGCAGCATCTGTGTTCGAAGCACGGCAGAATTGACCCATGACTGATCGTGGAATTGCAGTAGTAACAGGTGCGAGTAGTGGGATTGGCGCCGCAAGCGCTATCGCATTAGCGCAAGAAGGTTTTCATGTCGTTGCAGCAGCTCGACGAGTTGAGAATCTTCAGACCTTGGCGTCTCAACATGCCAACATCGAACCTTTCATTCTTGATGTGACAGACCAGAACAGCGTTGATTCTCTGGCAAAGCACCTTGAAGGAAAGAACGTCACAGTTGTTGTTGCAAACGCAGGTGGCGCATTTGATGGCACGACCGTTGAAGATGCTGATGTTGATTCATGGATCAAGGCATTTGATGTCAATGTCATCGGAAGTGTGCGCACAATCAAGTCGCTACTCCCTTCTTTAATTGCTTCAGGAGCGGGCACGATTGTTTTGATGAGTTCCACTGCTGGACGTATCGTTTATGAAAATGGTGGTTCGTACACGGCCGCAAAGCATGGAACTACTGCGCTGGCCGAGACATTGCGTCTGGAACTTTCCGGTAAACCAGTTCGTGTGATAGAACTTGCGCCTGGAATGGTGAAGACCGATGAGTTTGCTGTGAAGCGATTCGGCGGAGACACAGCTCGCGCAGCAAAGGTGTACGAAGGTGTTGCCGAACCGTTGACCGCAGATGATGTTGCTGAAGCCGTCCGCTGGACCGTCATGCTTCCGCACCACTACAACGTTGACCTCATGGTCATTCGCCCACTAGCCCAATCGGCGCAACACAAAGTGCACCGAGTCCTTTAGGACGAGGAAACTTTGTGCAATCAACTTGGCAAGTGCACCGAGTCCTTTAGGACGAGGAAACTTTGTGCCATCAACTTGGCAAGTGCACCGAGTCCTTTAGCGCACCGAAACCGTGTTGCATTTAAGTGATTTCGCTTAATTTCGTGGAATAAGCCGTTTGAGAACATGGTTATTCAACGTGGTCATTAAGTGTCAGTCTCGTGTTTTACACTGGTGTCATAACTGAATAGTGGTGGTTACAACTCGTAACCCCAAAGCTGTCGGGAAACCGATTGATCTTGGGGGTGAACGGTTTCGACTTTGGTAGTCGAAATGGGAGAAGCGAGCCGAGAATGTTGGTCATCTCGTAAACGTCCAGCAAAAACAATAAGTGCCAAATCAAACCGCACTGACTTCGCCCTCGCTGCTTAAGTAGCGAGCCCGAGTCCGTCAGCCTAGATGCGTTCCCGCTCTAGTCACTGGCGCAATTTAGGGAACTTACCAAGGAATCCGGTCGCGGGGTTCTAAGGGAAATTTAACAGTGACTGTGCTTGTCGACATCTTGTTCGTGTGAACGTCGGAGCAGAGAAAAGCGATAGCGAACTGCGCTCGGAGAATAACCTGATCTTCACCTAAGGACCCGGGTTCGATTCCCGGCACCTCCACCACACAATCTAAATGCAACCGTAAGGTTGCATTTTTATTTTCACAGTGATGTATTCGCGTTCGACATACCGTCGGTGGGTTACGCACGTAATGCCAGAATATTTGGCGAAGAATTCGTTATTAGAATTGCATTATGAAGCTCACAACATGTCTTTGGTTCGATGGAAACGCGCGTCAAGCTGCGCAGTTTTATGTCAGCATTTTTCCTAACAGCAGTATCGGAAATAACTGGATTGCCCCAGCTGATACTCCCAGTAACGAACTAGGCTCAGAAGTCGTTGTTGACTTCACAATCTTTGGTGCCGAGTTTATAGGTATTAACGGCGGACCAATGTTTCAATTCTCTGAAGCAATTTCTTTCCAAATTCCATGCGCTGACCAGGACGAAATCAATCACTATTGGGACATCCTGACTGCCGATGGCGGACAACCAGGCCGATGTGGCTGGCTCAAAGATAAGTTCGGCGTCTCATGGCAGGTCGTATCTCGTCAAATGGAGCAGTACATCGGTGGTCCAGATCCCGCAGGCGCGCAGGCTGCTACCCAAGCAATGCTTACGATGAACAAGATCGACCTCGAAGAAATGCGTCAAGCATATGAAGAGGCTGCTAACGCATAGTTCGAAGAATTCGTGTAGACATTATTGTCATGACTGAAATAACACGACGTAATGTTTTGATTTCGAGTTCTGCACTCGCGGCGGTTGGGTTACTTGCGGCTTGTTCCACAGAAACCGAATCCTCCGCCAGCGACGAGAGCGGCGCTTCAGCTGCACCAACGGGTCAAACGCAACCGTCAGGTCCAGTCACAATTGCCCAGGTGTCCGATGTTCCAGTAGGCACAGTTTTTGCATTCACTAACCCAAGTGATGGCGTTCCTGCGTACTTACTTCAACCAGCAACTGGAAAGTTCCTGGCATACAGTGCCGTGTGCACTCATCAAGGATGCATTGTGAACTACGACTCAACAGGTATGCAGTTCATGTGCCCATGCCACGGCGCAAAATATGATGGCACGTCCGGGCAACCAGTCTCAGGACCAGCACCGACTGGCCTGACACCTATATCGGTTTCGGTTTCAGGAGACTCAATAATCGTTGGCTAGCCGGCAGTTCATTCTTAACCGTCTCTTAACACTTTTTGGTAATTCCCGTTCGCGGGTACTGGAATTATTGAGGCATGGCTAAAAAGACCCACGCATCGTCCGTTGTCAGTTCTGATCAGATTGGACGAGTGCTTTACCCACTTCGCCTCTTTGTTGGAATTACTTTTATCTACGCAGGCTTACAGAAATTTTTCAGTGCTGATTATTTCAGTACGACGTCACCAAATGGTTTCCTGAAACAGACAATTTCGGCATCAACAAAAAGCCCTATTTCATTTATTTTGAATCATGCGATTGAGCACCATACGTTAGTCGCTTTCGGTGTTGCGTCTGGCGAGTTACTCGCTGGCCTAGGACTGTTACTGGGAATTTGGACTCGGGTTTCAGCTCTTGGTGTATTCGGTCTTGCTACGTCATTTTTCTTAACTGTGTCGTGGGGAACTTCCCCGTATTACTTCGGCCCTGACATTGTGTTCATGGCCGCTGCAACACCGTTTCTGATTGCTGGCGATGGTGGGTTTATGTCGCTTGGATATCGCATTCGGGAATCTGTGCGTCGTGAGTTCGGAGTTGCACCTAACCAAGCCGTCAGTAACAACCCTCTTGAAGAGCAAATTGAACGACGCACACTCGTCAAGACAGGCGCACTTGCTGGAGGTGTCGGAGTTGCTGGGCTGGCAGTCGGACTTGTTGGCAAGAGTCGTGCAAAGAGTTCCGTCGTTGCAACACCCAGCACAAGCCCATCGGCAACACCAACGTCATCGGCAACATCGCCCGCGTCTGGAACCAAGGTAGCCACTGTTGCTGATGTGCCCGTAGGTTCCGCATTTCAGTTCACAGATCCCACTGGCAATCCTGGGTATCTCATGCAACCGAAAGCCGGCACCTACTTGGCCTATTCGGCAATCTGTACTCACCAGGGCTGTGTCGTAAGTTTCGACTCTGCTGGTGGCAGTTTTCAATGCCCATGCCATGGAGCACAATTCGATGCCACAGGTACTGCAACACGTGGGCCAGCACGCGACCCACTTCAAGCTTTTTCTGTCACAGTGTCCGGGTCTGACATTTTCATCGCATAACACAAGACGTGCGTGACGAAATCTAGTTGCAACAGAAACTAGGCAACACCATTGTGGTCTTGCCTAGTTTCCTAATAGGCGCGGTGTGCTAGTTCGTTAACACACGTCAGCAGGCGATCGATTTCGTCGGCCGTGTTGTATGGAGCAAGTCCAGCGCGAATGGCGCCTTCGTCACCGAGACCAAGGTGTCGGCTGCATTCGAGCGCGTAAAAGTTGCTGGCAGGTGCATTGACGTTGTTCTTTGCAAAGTATTCGTATGCGCCTTCGGAATTAACATCTCGGATGCTGAAAAGCTCTGTCGGTGTTTTACTTCGCGCGTTGCTGTAAATCGTGACTTCCTCAATTGCTTGCAGCCCTTCGCGCAAGCGATGGCTCAACGCATCTTCATGCTCTTCTGCAGCATGCATGCTTGTAACAATGCGCTCACGGCGAGTTCCTTCGCTTGGAACCATGTCTGCGATGAAGTCAACAGCTGCGGTGATTCCAATAAGAAGTTCATAGGGCAAGGTTCCTAACTCAAAACGTTCAGGAACAATTTCAGTCGAGGGCAACAATTTATCTGGATGCAAAGTTTCAAGTAAGGCAGGCGATGCAGCCATCACACCAATGTGTGGTCCAAAGAACTTATATGGTGAACAACCGTAGAAGTCAGCACCGAGTGCTTTGACATCAATGACTGAATGTGGTGTGAGGTGAACACCATCTACATAAAGTAGGCCACCGACAGCATGAACTGACTTTGAGATTGCAGGAATGTCAGGACGTGTTCCAATCAGATTAGAGGCGCCTGTTATTGCAACCAGTTTTGTTCGATCGCTTAGCACTGCCTCAACATCGGCAATGTCGGAGTGGCCGGTACGTGGATCAAAATCAATCCAACGCAATGTGGCGCCAGATTTTTCCGCATAACGCACCCAAGGACGCACATTCGCATCATGGTCAAGGCGTGACACGACAACTTCGTCGCCGGGCTTCCAATCTTGCGAAAGTGTGCGAGCAAAATCAAAAGTTAGTGATGTCATGCTGCGACCGAAAATAATTCCATCAGGGTCAGCGGCAAGGAGATCTGCCATAGCGTTACGCGCACCAATGACTGAGTCTTCAGCTCGTTGCTCTGCAAGCGTGACCGTCCCGCGATTTGCGACGGGTCCCGCTAGAAGGTCGAACATCGCCTGGTAAACGGCCTTAGGTGTCTGCGTTCCACCGGGGCCATCGAAGTGAGCGGCGCCAAAGGCAAGGGACGGGAACTGGTCGCGAATACGTTCTACGTTGAAAGACATGGATTAATGCTAGGGCGTGGATTTGGAAAACCACGCAAAAGATGGGTTTAACTGATTGCACATAGGTAACGTGCGTAACATCAATTGGAGAAATTGCTGTGCCGTTGCTCACAAGTACCGAAAATACAGGTGTTTCGCGTACCTTAAAGTTGGGATTTTGTTCAGCAAAAGGGCATTCTTGCTTTATCTCACAGTGCGGTGAGTGTGTTTCTCCAAGGGGTTCGCGTGAGCAGTGTTGCCATGGTTGATCTAGGTGTTAGCCCGACGAATAACAAGAAGCTTCTGGAGTGGGTGCAGCGTGTAGCTGATTTAACCCAACCCGATCGCGTTGTCTGGTGCGATGGTTCACAAGATGAGTGGAATCGGCTTACATCGCAATTAGTTTCCGCAGGCACCCTTATTCAACTGAATCCTGACATCCGCCCTAACTCATTCCTTGCTCGTTCTAACCCAAGTGATGTTGCGCGAGTAGAAGATCGCACGTTCATTTGTTCAACCCGTAAAGATGATGCCGGTCCAACAAATAACTGGATGGAGCCGGCAGACATGCGCACCATCTTGGATGGGCTTTTTGCAGGATGTATGCGCGGCCGCACAATGTATGTCGTTCCGTTTTCGATGGGTCCGCTTGGCTCACACTTCAGTGAACTCGGTGTCGAAATTACGGATTCGCCGTACGTGGTCATCAACATGAAACTTATGACGCGCATGGGTCAAGCAGCACTTGATCTCATTGGTGAGCATGGAGACTTTGTTCCTGCTATCCATTCGGTCGGTATGCCGTTAGCTCAGGGACAAGATGATGTCTCGTGGCCATGCAGTGACACGAAGTACATTGTTCAGTTCCCTGAGAGTCGTGAAATTTGGTCCTTCGGATCAGGTTACGGTGGCAACGCGTTGCT
>CANFOW010000059.1 GCA_947448865.1 Actinomycetota bacterium | reverse complement strand
GAAGTTGCTGTTGACACACCATCAACAAACACCGACCAATTAATACCGTCTAGTGACCACTCCACCTTGTAATCAGTAATCGCCGACCCATTATCAAACGGAGCCACCCACGACAACGACACACTAGACTGCGAACGCGCCGTCACCACCACACCAGACGGCGACAACGGAGCCAACCCGCTGTCTGCATGAGCGGAAGTTGAAATACCAACAAGTGTTGTGACACTAAGTAGCGCCACTAACATCGCCCGAAGTAAACGCATAGTTTTGGCCTAACGGGAATGGATCTAATAGAACTAGATCAGGTTAATG
Organism: Actinomycetota bacterium; assembly: GCA_947448865.1. Lineage (GTDB taxonomy): Bacteria > Actinomycetota > Actinomycetes > S36-B12 > UBA5976 > UBA5976. The sequence continues at coordinate 6,370 of CANFOW010000059.1, read as the reverse complement.
ACCACTTATTATCCCAAAAATGCAACAGTGTGTGACATTTTTGCAACAAATACTTAAAGGGGACAACATGACCAAAAGCCGTTCCGCGTAAGACAACTAGCCTTCGAGCGGGGCACAGGCACTCAGGCACTCAGGCACTCGTGGATGACGATCTACCAGAAGCCACTTTCATTTTTATAACCAAGTGCGGAAACATTTACGCGATAGTAGCCAAAGCCTGGATACTGCGAAAGGTAGGCTCCATCTTCTCCCTCGGCATATTCAGTTTCGAGGGTCCGCCAAGTGCCTTTACTCCATGATTTGTATTGGAGCTGGACCTTGACTGCCCCGTCCCACACTTCATCATCGTTGCCATAAATTACAACCGTTACACCAATGTCTGTGTAGTCCGAAAAGTCCCATTCGACTTCAGCGTATGACATTTTATATTTTTCAACATTGATCGTTAACGATTTCGATATTGCTTTGCCGCCATCCGGTGTAAACGTGTAAGTCGCTTTGCATTTTCCAGGTTTGCTAGGCGAAGTCCACGCGACGTCATACTCGCTTGCATCCTCGAAATTTTCCAGCACACCGTTATTTGATGGGCATGACTTCATCTGCAGTTTTCCGACACCTGGAATGTTGGAACCTTCGTCAACATTCGAAGATACTGTGAACGTAATGTCTTCGTCAGTTAAGACAGTATCGGCATCGATTTCTAAACTCGGCGTCACATCAATAGTTGAGACTGTGAAAATGTCGGAGTATTGACCCTTACCTTGCGAAGTAATGGCACGCACTTTGAATTGGTATTCAGTGCCGCCAGTCAGACCAGTTACTAGCAAGGTGGCGTTACTCGACGCTTTATGAGTAACCGCAGTCCAACTTCGGCCATTAGTCGACTTTCGAACCTCATAATTTGTGATTGGAAATCCGTAAGACTCTGGTTCGTCCCAAATAAGCAGAACCGAAACGTTGGTAACGGTCTCAGAGTCAACTCCGTCGACAAAGTCCGGAGGATTAAGCGAGAAAACTGATCCCGGAAATTCGGACCAGTTAACATCAAGGGCATTTGAAAAAGTCCTGTTACCAATGGCTTGAATCTTGGTGCTGTGTAAAGACGAAGCAGTGTGCCCATGTATGGAAGCACCTGAGGGTGACGTCCCGATTAATTGCAATATGCAGGTTACGGCCAAAAGAGAAAACGCTCGTCGATTACGCGGCATCTTTGTAGTACTCATGTCATATCCCAATCGTTGTAGAACTACAACATAATCGCACAATTCGATGCAGTTGCGCACCAATACAGCATTTGAAGTTGATTAGCTACAAAAAAGTAGGTGGCTCCCTTTCGGGAACCACCTACTTGTGAAGTAAGAGAACTTACTTGACGGAGACCTTTGCGCCTGCGCCTTCGAGCTGAGCCTTTGCAGATTCAGCAACGTCCTTCTTGACCTTCTCGAGAACAGCCTTTGGTGCTGCCTCAACGAGGTCCTTTGCTTCCTTAAGACCAAGGTTGGTCAGGGCGCGAACTTCCTTGATAACGGCAATCTTCTGTGCGCCGCCATCTTCGAGGATGACATCAAATTCATCCTGCTCTGCTGCGCCGCCACCGTCGCCGCCACCTGCTGCAGGAGCAGCAGCAACTGCAACTGGTGCAGCAGCGGTTACGTTGAAGACTTCTTCGAACTGTGAAACGAACTCTGACAACTCAATGAGGGTCAGTTCCTTGAAAGCGTCGATCAACTGATCGGTGCTGAGCTTTGCCATGATGGCGTCCTTCCGGTTAGGGGCTAGTAGGCCCGTTCTTCTTGATGAGTGAGGGGCCTAGCCCTCGGATGATTCCTCAGCTGCGTCAGCAACTTCGGTGGTTTCTTCAACTGATTCAGCGGATGCTTCTTCAGTAGCTTCTGCAACTTCGGTGACTTCTTCGGTCACGTCAGCGACAACTTCTTCGACAACTGCAGCAGGTGCTGGTGCAGCGGTCTCTTTAGCAGCGCCACCTTCAGCACGCAATGCGTCGATGGTGCGGACTGCTTGGGAAAGCGGAGCCTGGAAGAGTGCAGCTGCCTTGGCCAATGCTGCGTTTGCAACACCTGCGACCTTGGACAACAGAACTTCGCGGGACTCGAGCTTTGCAAGCTTCTTGATCTCGTCGGCAGTCAGGAGTTTTCCATCCATGATGCCGCCCTTGATTACAAGTAGCGGGCTTTCCTTGGCGAAGGTATCAAGTGCTTTTGCAGCAGCAACTGCATCACCCTTGATGAAAGCAATCGCTGTTGGACCGGCCAACAGTGAATCAAAGCCTTCAACGCCAGCATCTTTTGCGGCGATCTTCGTCAACGTGTTCTTAACAACGGCGTATGTGGTGTCTTCACCCAATGAGCGACGAAGCTTCTTGAGTTGACCCACAGTCAAACCGCGGTACTCGGTCAACACTGCAGCGCTCGAGGAACGGAATTCTTCCGTAATCTCGGCAACTGAGGCGGCCTTGTCAGCGCGTGCCATGGTGCTCCTTAACGTTTTACGGCCCATGAAAAAAGCCCCACGCAGATGGCGCGGGGCACGTCAGGCAAAAAGCCCGGGTACTTAGCATCACCTGCGCTGGCGCTCCATTCGGAGCCTTAGCCTTGTTGGTTTCCCAACAGGACCGGCGGTCTTCGGTTAGTTGTCTTAGGTTACGAGGTTTGCGGGGCAATAGTCAAAACGGGAGTCCAGAAATAAGTGAAGGCCCGGTCCAATGACCGAGCCTTCACAAACGCTAAGCGCTAAAAAGTGACTAGTTGTCTTCGTCTTCAGAAAGCAGATTGCGTGTCTTGTTCGGATCAATCTGGATACCAGGACCCATAGTTGTCGAAATGACAGCCTTCTTGATGTAACGACCCTTGGATGAGGATGGCTTCACACGAAGTACTTCGTCGAGAGCAGCTGCATAGTTTTCAACCAAGGCAGTTTCTGTGAAGGAAGCCTTACCAATGATGAAGTGCAGGTTCGAATGCTTATCAACGCGGAATTCGATCTTTCCGCCCTTGATGTCATCAACTGCCTTTGCAACATCCAACGTGACAGTTCCGGTCTTAGGGTTTGGCATCAGGTTACGAGGACCAAGTACCTTACCGAGACGACCGACCTTGCCCATGAGATCCGGTGTGGACACAACGGCGTCGAAGTCCGTCCATCCACCCGCGATCTTGTCAATGAGTTCGTCAACGCCAACGAAGTCAGCGCCAGCGGCGCGAGCTTCATCTGCCTTTTCACCTGCGGCGAAGACCAGGACGCGTGCGGTCTTGCCAGTGCCATGAGGCAGGTTGACGGTGGAACGAACCATTTGATCCGCTTTACGTGGATCGACACCAAGGAACATAGCGACTTCAACAGTCTGGTCAAACTTGGTTGTGGTTGCGCCGGCCTTAGCCAAACGAACTGCAGCTAGTGGGCTGTACAGCGCATCCTTGTCGATCGTTGCAGCGGCATTTTTATAAGCCTTGCTTTGCTTCATTGCATTCTCCTCTTTCATTGGAGTTCGTGGTACGAACCTGAAGCAGGTCCTCCCACTGGTGTGGATAGTTAGCTAACAGTGATGCCCATTGAACGAGCAGTACCTTCGATGATCTTCATTGCTGCTTCAACATCGTTTGCATTGAGGTCAACCATCTTGACTGTTGCGATTTCGCGCACCTGGTCTTTCGTGATGTTTGCGACCTTGGTCGTGTGTGGAACACCCGAGCCCTTTTCAACGCCTGCAGCTTTGAGGATGAGTCGTGCAGCAGGTGGCGTCTTCAGGACGAAGGTGAAACTACGGTCTTCATAAACCGTGATTTCAACTGGGATTACCTGACCACGTTGACTTTCTGTTTCAGCGTTGTACGCCTTGCAGAAGTCCATGATGTTTACACCATGCTGACCGAGTGCTGGACCGACGGGTGGAGCCGGATTGGCTTCGCCTGCCTTGATCTGCAGCTTGATCAGACCGGTGACCTTTTTCTTTGGTGCCATGTCTAATTGCGTCCTTTGTCTTGTTAGTTCTTTTGGATCTGGTTGAAGCCCAGCTCCACGGGAGTCTCGCGGCCGAAGATTTCGACCAGACCCACGACTTTTTGTGCATCCAGATTGATTTCAGCAATCGAGGCGTGCAGTGTGGCAAATGGTCCGTCAACAACCGTGACTGAATCACCGATGTTCAAATCGATGTCAATCTTGGCAGCGGACGATCCACTTGCACTTGTCTTGGCCGACGTTGCTGAGGCAGCAACCGTGGCAAGAACCTTTTCAGCAGCAGGACGCAGCATGTCGAATGCTTCATCCATGCTCAGTGGCGCAGGGTTGTGACCCTGTCCAACGAATCCAGTCACGCCTGGTGTGTGGCGAACTACGCCCCATGATTCGTCTGTGAGATCCATGCGGACCAAAACATATCCTGGGAACTTGTTGCGCTTAACCAACTTACGTTGACCGTTCTTAATTTCAGTTACTTCTTCTTGAGGGACAGCAACTTCGTAGATGTAGTCCTCCATGTTGAGGGACTGAGTACGAGTTTCGAGGTTCTGCTTCACGCGGTTTTCAAAACCTGCGTATGAGTGAACGACGTACCAATCGCCTGGCTTTGATTCCAAGCGAGCACGGAAAGCTGCAATCGGATCTTCGTCATCAATGTCAACGATTTCGATTGAGTCTGGAAGCGCAGCAACAGGAGCATCGTCTTCGACAACCGCGTCTGCTTCATCAGCAGCGAGTTCGTGCTCAACAACTTCGGTGAGATCGAAATTTACAACTTCAGAATCGCCGTCAATGTCTTCACTAATTTCGCCGAACGCGTCAACGTCTACTGGACCATTCCAGTCGGTGTCTGCAACGTGCGTTGCTTCGTCAGAACTAAGTACTGCTTCAATGTCGCTAGTAACTACGTCGTTTGATTCCGCTGAAGCACTTGCTTCACGGAAAATGGATGATGATTCGGTCACGTTATTCCTACCTACAACTATCCGAAGATGAACAAAACGAGTTTGGTGAAGCCAAGATCAAGTGCTGAGACAACAAGCGCAAGAATCGTGACGAACACAATGACAACGGCTGTGTATGTAACAAGCTGTTCGCGAGTCGGCCATACAACTTTCTTCAGTTCAGCGAGAACTTGACGAATGAACAGCGCAATGCGTCCGAACAGGCCTAGCCGTTCAGTTGTTGCCACGCTCATCACGTACCTCTTTCCATTCGCATCGGTGAGCATCTGTGTGATGCACACTTCCTGTTGCACACTTGCGTGTGCAGTTCTTACTCGCAGGGCCGGAGGGACTTGAACCCCCAACCACCGGTTTTGGAGACCGGTGCTCTACCAATTGAGCCACGACCCTTTACTCACACTTCGCAGCTGATTTCGGGCGTGCTGAAATAAGGCTAAGAATTGTGCGGTGTGTCAAGTGTACGACAATTTATGCAGACCGAAAACCGCAGGGATTTGAGGGCAAATTCTGCGTGAATCGTGGTTGGCACTAATCTTTGTGTGTGACTTCTGAAAAACCGCGTATTTCAAAGAGAATCGGCTCAATTGCAGAATCGGCAACCTTAGCCGTCGATGCCAAGGCAAAGGCCCTTAAGGCAGCTGGCCGTCCAGTTATTGGATTTGGAGCAGGTGAACCCGACTTCCCTACTCCCGATTACATTGTGGAAGCTGCGGTTAAGGCGTGCCGCGAGCAAATGTGGCACCGCTATACCCCAGCCGGTGGCATTCCTGAACTCAAGGCAGCGATTGCCGCAAAGACACTGCGCGATTCTGGCTACGCCGTTGATCCAAGTCAGGTCCTTGTCACCAATGGTGGCAAGCAAGCGTTATACAACGCATTTGCCACAATTCTTGATCCAGGCGATGAAGTGCTGTTGCCAGCACCGTATTGGACTACGTATCCGGAAGCGATTCGTCTTGCAGGCGGTATCCCCGTCGAAATCATGACCGACGAGACCACAGGTTTTCGCACATCCGTTGCTCAACTCGATGCTGCCATCACACCTGCGACAAAAGTTCTCGTATTTGTCTCGCCTAGCAATCCAACAGGTGCTGTCTATTCACCAGCTGAAGTTGAAGCAATTGGCCAATGGGCAGTTGAAAAAGGTATCTGGGTTATCACAGACGAAATTTACGAACACTTGGTTTACGGCGATGCAGAGTTTGCGTCAATGCCCACTCTGGTTCCTGAAATTGCAAACAAGTGCATCGTGGCAAACGGTGTTGCTAAGACCTACGCAATGACTGGTTGGCGTGTGGGCTGGCTCATCGGTCCAAACGATGTTGTGAAGGCTGCAACTAATTTGCAATCCCATGCCACATCAAACGTTGCAAACATTTCACAGATTGCTGCTCTTGCTGCAGTATCAGGTGACTTGTCTGCGGTCG
>CANFOW010000058.1 GCA_947448865.1 Actinomycetota bacterium | reverse complement strand
CCTGTGATCACTGCATCGACAATTCCTGTAACGATCACTTTGCCTAAGTAGACCTCTACAAAACCTGTCGGATGCGCTAACAGAAACTCGACTTCATTATCAGGACGGGGTCTCCAGAAACCAGTTTCGGTTCCGAGTGGTTTTACGCGATCGCCCGCTTCATCGAGTAACCAGGTACGCGACCAATGTGACAGAAACGGACGCCCATCGTGGCTAATAACAAGTTCCTGTGCGAACTGTAAGTCTTCATCCATCGTTGGATAACCGACTACCCCTAATCCAACCCATGACCCGATGAGCCACGAAAGATGCGCAAGTTCTACTGGGTAATCAGCCATTACTTATCACCTTTGTACAACTTAATAACTATGCGCGCACACGAAAAAGTGACGACACTCGCGAAGGCAACAAGTAGCAACGCATCAATAGTTTCAGCCACGTACTCAGCCTAATGCACCCAACAACAACGCGATTGATGCGTGTGGCACTGATGCGCGCCACGTGATGTGAAACGCTTCGGCTAGCCGTAAATCTGATGACGAAAAGTTAGTAACTACAGACCTAAATCATTCAGATGATAGGCAGCAAGATAAGGCAAGCCAGCTTCTTCAATCATCGGTGCCGCACCGCGTTCCACAATGACAGCAACTGCAACAACATGTGCGCCTGCTTCGCGAAGTGCCTCGACTGCCGTCATGACAGATCCACCCGTCGTGCTGGTGTCCTCAACTGCGAGAACTCGACGACCTGCAACATCAGGTCCTTCAATACGGCGCTGAAGTCCATGATTCTTTTCTGCCTTGCGCACAACGAATGCATCAAGGTGACGGCCTTGCGCGGACGCCGCATGAAGCATCGCGGTTGCAACAGGGTCTGCGCCAAGTGTCAGTCCGCCAACTGCATCGAACTCGAGATCCTTTGTCAGTTCAAGCATGACGCGACCAACTACCGGCGCCGCATGCGAATCAAGTGTTATTCGACGTAAGTCAACGTAGTAGTCGGCTTCCTTACCGCTGGAAAGGATTACCTTTCCGTGAACAACAGCCTTGTCGAGAATGTATTGGCGCAATGCCTCGCGATCAGTCATAGTGCCTAGCCTAGAACCTAATCAATTGCAGTTTCATGGCACACTCGTCACATGACGTCGGTAGCGCTGTGCCCCACTGAAGATGCGGTCAGTCCATTCGCAGCAAGCGTGACTGTGAAACCGCAACCCTTCGTCGTATCTGCGCCAGCGCAGGGAAGCCGGTGGGTTTCACATGTTGCCGCACAATTAGCGAGCACCGCAGAACCGTTGATTTTGGTGCTCACGGGTCGCACTGCTGCACATGCCCCAGCTCTGGGCTTTAGTCGTCGGTCTTTGCGTCGACCTGCTGTGGGTTATGTGCTTGTTGATCCCGCTATGCCAGAAATAAGTGCTGACTACGGCGATTGGCCCGATGCGCCCGTGACCATCGTGATGAGTGAAAACGCACCAGACTTTGCCAAAGAAGCTGCGCTTCAGGCGCGGCTTCGCGGTTGGACTATCACTACGGATTCGCTCAATGACGTGCTAAATCAACTTCTGCCCTGAACCGAAAAATTGTTGTCTCGGTTGTAGAACGGCTACTTCTTCGTGTCGCTGCCTCGAGAAAAAGTAGACATGATGCGCACTAATGGACGTGGCAAATATTGCGCAACCATTCCGAGTGCTTTGTAATGAACACTTGGCACACTTACGGGTTTGCCAGCTGCGAAATCCCGCAAGCCTTCGGTTACAACAGTCTGGACATCAAGCCACATCCAGTCCGGAATTGTTTCGGTTTTCATGCCTGCGCGTTGTTGAAATTCAGTGCGAGTAAATCCCGGACATAAAGCCATAACATGCACTGATGAATCGCGCATCTGTCTACTCAGTGACTCGCTGAACGTCGTTACCCAAGATTTCGCCGAACTGTATGTGCCACTCGACATCCATCCAGCAACTGAACTGACATTGATGATTCCACCGCGATTACGACTAACCATTCCAGGAAGCGCGGAATGACTAATTCGCAAAACTGCTGTGACAAGGACATCAAGGAGCCTTTGCTCAGACTCAATGTCGCTTTCCAAAAAAGTTTCGTTTAGCCCAAACCCGGCGTTATTAATAACTAGGTCAATATCAGGTTGGCTCGCACGCAGCGCTACCTGATCTGTCTGTTCACGCGATGATAAATCTGCAACCAATACTTCAGTGGCAACTCCGCTATGAGCACGAATCTGGGTTGACACTTCGATTAATCGTGATTCATCGCGAGCAACGAGAACTAAATTCATTCCGCGATTTGCTAATTCGACGGCAAACTGCAAACCAATACCAGTCGTTGCACCTGTAATGAGCGCAGTACCACCGCGAAGCGAGGTCATGAATTATCCCTAACTAGTTATGGCGTCGCTGCGGTCGCCATACGACCAGAGCGTTAGACATATTTCGTTCACGCAAATCTTCAATCTCTTTCATCGCTCTTTCAAGCAACTCCTCGAGAACAAGAATGCGTTCGATACCAGCCAAGGTGATGCCTTCGGCAGAAAGCGCAGCCACTGTGCGTAACCGGTTAACGTCTCGTTGCGAATACAGCCGATTCTGTCCACCCGTACGTCCTGGAGTCACTAATCCCATTCGGTCGTACTGTCGCAAAGTTTGTGGATGCAGACCTGACAATTGCGCCGCAATCGAAATAACATAAAGCGGCGTTTCGTCGTCGAAGTGATATGAACTAACCATTACTTCTTACCTTTAGCAGAAGTAACGCCTGCTTTTCTCATGATTTCTTCACGTGGATCAAATTCCTGGGCAACTTTTACAAATTCCTCGAGGGCTTTCTGGGCTGCGGGCGATAAATCCTGCGGGACCGCAATATCAACAGTCACAATCAGGTCGCCAGCTTGGCCATCTGCTTTAGCAACACCCTTGCCACGAGCTCGGAACTTCGCACCAGATTTAGTTCCGGGCGGAATACGGATTGTGACTGGCTGGCCATCAAAGACTGGGACTGCAATGTCAGCGCCTAAGGCAACTTCGTCAAAACGTACGGGGATAGTGATAGTTAAATTATTGCCATCGCGATTGAAAACTGGATGTGGACTGACATGAACCGTGATGAATAAGTCTCCGGCAGGTCCACCCTGTTGCCCCGGTGCACCTTTTCCGCGCAACCGAATACGTTGATCGTTTTTCACGCCCGCCGGAATTCGTGCTTGCATCTCATCGCCGTTGAGGCGAAGTGGCAAGGTAATTCCACGAATTGAATCTTCAAAACTAATTGTGGCGGTCGTTTCTAAATCTGATCCGCGACGCGGACCACGTGGAGCGCGTCCACCTCCAAAAATTCCGCCGAGTAAATCACTGATGTCACCAAACTGACCATCGCCAAATAAGTCTTGGCCGCCGCGCTGTTGGCCCCGCGTAAATCCGCCGCCCATTGGTCCAAGCCGCTGCATCTCGTCGTACTCAGCTCGGCGCTTGGGATCACCTAGTACGTCATAAGCCGCTTGCACTTGCTTAAAACGATCTTCGGCGGTTTTGTTGTCTGGATTTTTGTCAGGATGAAGATCTTTTGCAAGCTTTCGATAAACCTTTTTAATTTCCGATTGATCAGCAGTTTTTGATACGCCGAGAACTTTGTATAGATCTTTTTCGCTCATCGACGTCATCCTTTCTTCACGGTGTGCCGCTTAGCACTTGCACTTGCACTTGCACTTGCACTTGTTCAATACATTTTGTTTTGGTTGAGGTATGCAAGTGAGTTGCTCAACATACAAGGTATGTCACTGAGCAACTCACTACACACATCATTATTCGGGGTCTGCAACACTCACAATGGCCGCACGAATAACGCGTCCAGCGAATTCATAGCCCGGCTGAAAAATTGTTATGCATGTTGACTTGGAAACTTCGCTGCTGTGTTCATGCGAAATCGCTTCATGACGAAGCGGATCAAATTCATCGCCAGGCTGGCCGAAGCTCTTCATGCCTAACCGCGTGACAGTTGATTCCAACGCCTCACCAACGGACTTAAATCCACCTTCAAGTTCTCCGTGGGTGCGTGCGCGTCCGATGTCATCCAGAACAGGCAAGAATTCCGCAAGCGTGTTTGCATTAACGCTGTCGCGAACTGCTTCACGATCTCGTTCTACGCGCTTACGGTAATTCGAAAACTCCGCTTGCAAGCGTTGAAGATCTCCGGTGAGCACCGCAACTGGATCAGGAGCGACCTCGACCGCGGGTGGCTCCTCGTGATTGTCACGAGGAGCTCCCGTTTCAGGATCAAGCTTGCGCTTGTCCGTGATCTTTAGATCTTCTGAAGACATGTCCTCAATCAGATCTCGGTCTTGTTGGTTCACTTCTGGTCAGCTTCTTCCACGATTTCCGCATCAACAACATCATCGTCGGCTGAACCGCCAGATTGCTCGGCTTCGGCTTGCGCATTTGCGTACAAAGCAGCGCCTAGAGCTTGCGATGATGAAGCAACCTGTTCAACTGCATTCTTGATGGCTTCGAGGTCGGTGCCTTCGAGTGCCTTCTTCAAAGCATCAAGTGGACCCTGGACATTTTCCTTTGCTTCCGCTGGAAGTTTGTCTTCGTTTTCCTTGATGAACTTTTCAGTCGAGAACACGAGTGAGTCCGCTTGGTTGCGTACTTCGGCTTCTTCACGTCGACGGCGATCTTCTTCTGCATGTGATTCAGCGTCAGCCATCATGCGATCAATCTCTTCCTTAGAAAGAGCCGAACCGCCTGTGATTGTCATGGACTGTTCTTTTCCAGTGCCAAGATCCTTCGCAGAAACATGCACGATGCCGTTTGCGTCGATATCGAATGCAACTTCGATTTGAGGCACGTTGCGTGGTGCAGGTGGCAAGCCAGTGAGTTCGAACGTTCCCAGCTTCTTGTTGTACGCCGCCATTTCACGCTCGCCTTGGAAGACCTGAATCAAAACCGATGGCTGATTGTCATCAGCTGTGGTGAAGATTTCGGAACGACGAGTTGGGATTGTGGTGTTGCGTTCAATCATCTTGGTCATAACGCCGCCCTTGGTTTCGATACCAAGTGTCAGCGGTGTGACGTCAAGTAGCAGCACGTCTTTCACTTCGCCACGAAGTACACCAGCTTGAAGAGCCGCACCCACAGCAACAACCTCGTCAGGGTTTACGCCCTTGTTTGGTTCCTTGCCGCCGGTCAATTCCTTAACCAAGTCGGTAACGGATGGCATGCGAGTTGATCCACCAACAAGCACAACGTGATCGATGTCGCCAACCTTAATTCCAGCATCCTTAATGACTTGCTGGAATGGAGCCTTAGTGCGCTCCAGAAGGTCTGCGGTCATCTGTTGGAACTGGGCACGAGTGATGGTTTCATCAAGGTGCAAAGGTCCAGCATCAGATGCTGTGATGTAAGGCAGGTTCACGTTGCTTGACTGTGATGATGACAATTCAATCTTTGCTTTTTCCGCAGCTTCACGAAGACGTTGCAGCGCAACCTTGTCAGCTGACAAGTCGATGCCGTTTGAATTCTTGAATTGGGTCACTAAGAAATCAACAACGCGTTGATCCCAGTCATCGCCACCGAGGTGATTGTCACCGCTAGTTGCTTTTACTTCAACAATGCCTTCGCCGATTTCAAGCAAAGACACGTCGAACGTTCCACCACCGAGGTCGAAAACCAAAATCGTTTGATCTTGTTCGCCCTTGTCCAGACCGTACGCGAGCGCAGCCGCAGTTGGCTCGTTAACAATACGCAACACGTTCAGACCGGCAATTTGTCCAGCATCCTTAGTTGCTTGACGTTGCGAGTCATTGAAGTACGCAGGCACTGTAATAACAGCGTCGGTTACTGTTTCGCCTAAGTAGGCTTCAGCATCGCGCTTGAGCTTTTGCAAGATACGAGCAGAAATTTCTTGTGCGTTGTACTTCTTGCCATCGATGTCCACGTTCCACGAGGTGTCACCAATGTGACGCTTCACTGAGCGGATGGTGCGATCGACGTTGGTAACAGCTTGGCGCTTTGCCACTTCACCAACAAGTACTTCGCCGTTCTTGGCAAATGCCACAACACTCGGTGTTGTACGAGCGCCTTCAGCATTTGCGATAACAGTTGCTTCGCCGCCTTCAAGCACGCTGACAACTGAGTTTGTCGTTCCTAGGTCAATACCTACTGCACGAGACATAAGGTTTCCTCCAAATTAGTTCTTCTATACCCGAGTCATCCCCGACTCACCACACCTGAAACGAAGAGCATCAGATACCTTGAGTCGGGTTGGCTCAAGTCCGTGATAATCATAACCCAGGTTGTGACAAATGTATTCCCGAGCCAAATGGCCAATGAAATGAACGGTTTTCACATTTGCCTTGGCTCCTGCATTCAACCGAGACGACCACAATCTCCGCTTCGCTTGGTCAGGGAAACCCTCTCAAGGAGTCCAGTGACACTGTGAGCAGCAGTCACATTAGGCTCAATGCCGTGCGCGCCGTCCAATTTGATGAGTTCCAAGGACCTATTTACCTCACGGAACGAGACCTGCCCGTACTTCGACCGCATGGCGTCATTATCAAAGTCATGGCTACTGGCCTATGTCGAAGCGACTGGCATGGCTGGCAAGGTCACGACTCGGACATCCAGACCTTCCCGCACGTCCCCGGTCATGAATTTGCCGGGATTGTTGATCAAGTGGGACAGAACGTT
>CANFOW010000057.1 GCA_947448865.1 Actinomycetota bacterium | reverse complement strand
TTAGATGCTGGCGCTGCAGGCATAAAGCGAACGTTAGACGACCTTGATAAGGCAGGCATCGCACATACCGGTTCGTACCGCACAGAGGCTGAATCGCAACTTCCGCTCATCATGACAGTGTCTACCTCCCAGGGCGATGTCAAAGTTGGAATTCTCGCGTACACCTACGGATTCAACGGTTTTCAGTATCCGAATGGACATACGTGGCTTGCAAACAAAATTAAAGTGTCAAAAATCAAAGCAGACGCTCGAGCAATCCGCGCAGCAGGCGCCGAAGTGGTCATCGTAAAAATGCACTGGGGTGCTGAATACACAAATTTTCCTAATGATTATCAAACATCGATTGCGAAGAAACTCGCTGCTAGTGGACTCGTCAATTTAATTGATGGTGATCACACCCACTCAGTTCAACCAATTCAACAGATTGGCAAGATGTGGGTCATCTACAGTCATGGCAATCTCGATGCTGCACAACGTGAGCCTGAAACAATTAAGTCGGAAGGTGTTGTCACACGTTGGACATTTACTGAAAACTCAGAACACACTTTTGATATTTCAAAAGTCGAATACGCTCCAACATTGATTACAGATAACCTCCCTGTTCGTGTGCTTGACGTCAGCAAGGCGTTACACACGGGTAAGTGGGTAAGCACCACAAAGACGCGACTTCAAAAAGCTCTGAAGCGAACAAGTGACACAATTACGTCTATGCACGCTAACGTCAGTTTGATTCAGGATTGGTAGTTTCATGTATTTGCCAGCGCACTTCACAGTTTCCGATTGGAACGAGATCACAGCCTTCGTGTCTGACGTTTCGGCTGCTGACTTTGTCACCGTCGACTCAGACGGGCAACCACATTCAACCTTGATGCCCTGTATGTGGGATGCCGGTACACGTGAAGCGCCTGGCACGCTTTACATGCACATGGCTCGGGCGAATAAGCAATGGGAACACATCGTTGATGGAGCTCGGGCGCTGGCAATCATCCACGGACCACAGGCTTACGTATCACCGTCAAATTACGCCACAAAGCAAGAATCTGGAAAAGTCGTTCCCACGTGGAATTACACAGCTGTTCATTTAAGTGGAACCGTTGAGGTCAGCCATGATCCCGAGTATTTGCGGGGAATTGTTTCACGCCTGACGGATCATCATGAAGCATCGCGCCTAAGTCCATGGCACGTGGATGACGCACCTGATGACTACATGAATGGCCAACTCCGCGGCATCGTGGCAATCACACTGCATGTTGACAAGGTGGAAGCCAAAGCCAAACTGAGTCAAAACCGAAGTGAAGCCGACCAACTCGGTGTTATCGCGGACCTATCTCAATCACAGCGTCAACGTGACAATGACATTGCGCGCCTCATGACCTCAGATGGTTCCGGACTTTCCTAGCTAATAACTTTCGAGTTAACCGAGGTTTGCTTTGAGCCACGCGAAACCTGCGCTAAATGCGGGTGTCGCAAGTGATAAGTGTCCATGTCCCTGAACTAAGTTCGCATCAACGTTTGGCAAATTATCAACTAGCCAGCGACCATGCGACGTAGGAACCATCAAGTCTGTGTCACCTTGCCACACAGTTACTGGATTAGAAATCTCATTTACCGAAAACCCCCATGGCTGAGTGAAGGCAATGTCATCGTCAAGCCATCCGTCAATTCCAGTTGACACTGCCCAACGGAAAATTTCCGCTTCATCATCTGCGTACTCCCCTGTGAGCACATTGCGATCTTCTTGCGGCAAAAGCGAGCTCATCATGTCAATTATCTGTGCACCCGTTATCACTTTTATTTCCGGCTCAATCGCAGATAAGTAAGCACGAATCGCGTCTTCGCCTATGATCGCCGCACCAAATTCGTCGAGATTGTCTTGCCCCATGCCCGCAAGGAAATTCAAACCTTGTCCATCAAAAGGCGCAACGCCCGCAAGACTCATGGCAGCAACACACCGGTCTGGGTACAACGCAACCGTTGCAAGTGAGTGTGGACCGCCACCGGACCATCCCATCGTGACAAAACGATCGAAACCAAGATGGTCTGCTAGTTCGGCTGCGATGTGTCCCACATCAGCAACACTGCGTCCCGGTACTCGGGTGGAATGACCGTAACCAGGGCGAACAAGTTCCACGACCCGAAGATCATTTTGTGCCGCTGGTCCCAAGACGTCTTCATGAAGTGGACCTGCCGCAGGTGTGCCGTGGTGATAGATCAGCAGATCGCTACCAGACCCTGAATCAAAATAATCGATGCGATCGCCATTGGCGCGAGTGAAGAATGTCGGTTCCATAACCAGAGTCTGGCATTTGGTCAGAGTCTGCGCATGCCGAATGTCTGCTCAACTTTGTGGATATGCGAAAACCTTTTTGACTGCCACAATTATGAAACAGTTACGCCGTGTATCAGTTACTTCACTTCAGCAACGTGAATGTGACCCGGCCCTGCAACTACTAGTCCAGCCGTCAGCTGCACGCCAGTTCCAATCACTAACGCACTGACCGCAACGGTCCAGCTGCCAGTGGCATCGCGCAGCGCACCAAGTGCAAAAGGTCCAATCGCGGAAATGACGTATCCCCAACTTTGCATAAAGGAACTTAAATCACGAGCCGCGTCATTACTGTCTGACTTTGTGACCGCCAAGGTCAACGCCAACGGAAATGATGAGCCAACTCCGATTCCTAAGAAAGTAGCCCATACCCACGGCGCCAAAGTAGGTGCAAACAAAATTCCGCACAACCCCGCAAGGCTTACTCCAACAATTGCACACACAATTCCACGTTGCGATTTACTCTTCGCCGCAAGTGGTGGGACTATTACGCCCGCTGGCACACCAAGCAAAATCATGAGTGACACCATGACACCTGCTTGCGCAGGATCAATACCGGCATCACGCAAAATTGTTGGAAGCCAACCAGCTAACGCATAGAAATTTGTGGATTGGAATCCAAAGTAAATAACGAGCCACCATGCCATTTTGTTTCGGGCAATGTGACGATAAGAACTTCGCGTGACCATTGGGCGGTTGTCTTCATGGCCACGCTGACTAATTACCCAAATAAGCAACACAATGATTGCCATGTTGGCCCACACGCCAAGTGATACTTTCCACGTGCCGAAGTATTTCGACAATGGAAAACTAATGCGCGCCGCAGTCGATGACGAGATCGACATGGCGCCGACATACAGTCCCATGACTAGACCCACGCGCTTTGGAAAATCACGGCGAGCAATCAAACCGCCAAGAATGTTTCCAATAGCAGCACCTGATGCGCACACCACAGTTCCCAACAACAAAATATTCGTATTCGAGACCAGACGCACGTTGCCGCCAATAAGCATTAAGAACAACGCCAACGTAGCCGCACGATTCGGGCTCAACTTAGTAAGCAGCCGCGGCGCTAAGAATGCACCAATTGCGAAACAGATCGCGGGCAAAACAGTAAGCAAACTTGCTTGAGTAGCGGAAAGACCTAGTTCCTTACGAATTTCAGGGAGCACAGGGCCAACAGAGGTCACAAGTGGACGCAACATCAGCGAAAAAGCAACTAATGGAAATGCTTGCGGCCATACGGATAGCGATGTATCAATATGCTTCCCGGACCGCTTTGCCATTAATACACCCTTTAGACTGACGTGTACCTGCCACTCTAGTGGGGCGTGAATTGCCCCTTGAGCCCATGTCCTGCGCGTACTGTGTGAGAAATACTTGGGCAAAAAGTTTTTTCGAAAGCAACCGCGCACACATGAAGCAACAGGTGAAAGGGACATGCTGACGTGAACGTTCAACTCTCACTTGCTGATGCAAAAACCGTTGCACTCAACGTTCAAGGTCTGGTAACGACACCTGCGAAATCGTCGCTTAAAGATGTACAAGCTGTTCTACCCTCGCTTGGAGCTGTTCAGCTAGACACAATTTCGACATTGGCGCGATCGCATGAACTCGTGCACTATTCCCGAACGCACGGAATAAGTCGGCAACAAGTCGAAGTAGCATTGTGGGCTGATTCTGCGCCAACATTTGAATACTGGTCACATGCCGCATGTGTACTTCCCATAGAGATGTATCCCTGGTTTGCAGCACGCCGTCGCGCATTTGCCGCTCGCAAATCTGTGTGGCACAACATGCCGAGCTCAAAGACTCTCAAGAACATCCGTAAAAGACTGGGTGATGGACCAGCCACTGCAACAGACATGGGTGGTGCTAAAGCGGGCGGACAATGGTGGTCGTGGTCTGAGACTAAAGAAGGCCTGGAATGGCTTTTGGCAATTGGTGATGTTGTGTGCACAAAACGTGTTGGATGGCGCCGCGTTTACAGTCTCACCGAAATGTCTATTCCATCGGAATTTACATCGGGTTCACATTGGGTCACCCGTCAAGGTGTTTACGGTCCTAGCGATCAAGAGTGCGTTGAACAACTCATCCTTGATGGAATGCGTAGTCTCGGGGTTGGCACGATGAGTGACCTCGCAGATGTTCATCGAGTTTCAGGCCATCACGCAACACGTGCTCAGGTCACCAAGGCGATAACTAACTTGGTCGAATCACATCAACTCACACCGGTAAGTGTTGAAGGTTGGAGTGAAGCCACTTACGCATCACCTGAAATACTTTCCACGTTAGCAAAAGGAAAGCTGACTACAGGTTCAACGACAACACTTCTGTCACCGTTTGACTCTTTGGTGTGGCATCGCGATCGAGTATCTCGCCTCTTTGATATGGAATATCGACTTGAGGCATATACCCCAGCAGCGAAACGGGTTTATGGATACTTCGCTATGCCGGTACTTCATAATGGCAATCTGATCGCCCGCGTTGATCCTGGGCGAGAAAATCAAGGGCGCGTGAAAACATTCGTTGCAAAAACAGTGACGTTCGAAAGTTCCACTAAACCGAAAGCTGCAGACATCAGTGGTGTTGCTCAGGCATTAGTTCGCGCAGGATCATGGATTGCCGCTGATGACATTCGTATCGATACCGTCAAACCAGAATCTGTTCGAACGGCGCTAACGACGGCAGTGCGCAAGGCATTGTGACGCGGCATAAAAATGACACCCACCCAGCCGACCTGATTTTCGACCCCACATTCGCCTGCTGAAACTCTCGCAGCTTGTTGCCACTAATAGTCTTCTCCCGTTGACGGTAAACATCTTGAATACCGGCGAGGCAGGACTTACTTCTAAACCGCACCGTGCTCAGCGAATAAATCGCCTTACGTGGACCGCTTTGCCTGCGGCTGGCATCGGCTAGCAGCAAACCAACTTCGAAGAATTGCTCTGCTGTGCAATCACGGACCCGGGTGGGTGCCATGTCTAACGGTAACCCGACTTTGTGGCATCGCACAAAGTAACGGCATAAACGGTTTGCGCTCCTGCCTTACGGACTGCTTGAGCGGCACTTGCCAGAGTTGCGCCAGTTGTCACAACATCATCAACGAGACACACTCGGGCAGGCATCAAACGCAGCGCTTTTACTGCGTTCTGGAGATTGTGCTGGCGCTGAACGTATGTAAGCCCCACTTGGTCGAGCACGTGATTGTTAATGGCAAGTCCTCCACTACCTCGAGAATGGGACGTTCCAACAAGTGCGTGATCCACAATGTCACCTAAGGTGTCGAATCCTCGCTCTCGAAGTTTTCCCGCCGTTGTCGGAATCGGAATTACCAGCGCGTCGGGCAAGGTAGTCAGGCCAATCCGGATGAGTTCACCTAGTCCCGTCGCACAAGAACGATCACCATTTTTATAAGTAATGAGAGATTGGCGAAGCCATCCGTCGTAAGGACCAATACAAACTAGCGAATTAAGGTGCAACTTTTTCACCAAGTGTGTGGACTTAGTCGACAGAGTCACGCTCGATTTGCAGGCGTCGCACAAATCCGTTCCAAGCGTTCGACAGCCAACACACCGTGGCGTGACCAAAAGCGAATTCAGAGACATCACGAGGTCGAACATAGATTGCCTAATAAACATTGGGCAGGGGCAAGGCAATGAACTGTGATGCATAAAGGCTGTGGACGTGTGACGCGTTTAAACGAAAATCATTACCGCATACCTAGGTACACAAAAATCTTTTTTATGGTCATGGTGAAAAGTACGGAGTGGATCCTCGTTCAACGCTAGTCCATTGCCCGAACACGATACGCATAATAGAAGCCTTGTTTGCATCAACTACACCCAGAACAGTTCCGCCTTGCACATCAATTGCAAGCGACTGGGCACCTACAGGTGCGTTGCTGGTCGTTACTTTTCCATCGGCAACGCCAAGTGAAATGATTTGCTGACCACCCGTGAGCTGCGAGCCTAGAACTTGCAAGGTCATGGGATCTTGCCATCCAACATCGCGAACAGATGTCAAGCGATACTCGAGTCGGTGAACGCCATCAATGCGTAAAGAGTTTTGCGTTTGAGTCAAGGCTCCAATCGCAAGTATGTCGGTTGCACCATTTGAAAAAACCAGCACAACTCGAACACCATCTGGTGCGATGTAGAGACTTCGCACATCTGTTGTCGATCCCACCGAGTTAGCATCAACTGGAACCGAATGCAATGAACCATCTGCAGAGATGACAGTTATGCCGCGACCAAAATCTGCGACAAGAATATTGTTTTGTGAGTCAAACGACGGTTCAGAAAGCGCCTCACCAGTAAGCACTGGCGTTAGTGAATCTGGCGTCAGCAGATTCGATACAACAGTCTTTCCATCTGTCAAAGTTCCAGCGATAAT
>CANFOW010000056.1 GCA_947448865.1 Actinomycetota bacterium | reverse complement strand
GTGACAAATGCTTGGATTCCAAAAGTTAATGCCGAAACTGCGAGCAAAGTTTGCATTACGCAACTCTAGCGGTCAACGAAAAATTAACTTCCGCCAGATTCCATCTTGCGCAAAGTTTCAATACGCGAAGACAACGGTGGATGCGTTGCAAAGAGTCGCGATGTAGCAGACATATCCAATGGTGATTCAATCCAAATATGTGCCACAGCATTTGATTTTTGATGCACGACAGTGGTGTCCTTTTGCAAAGTTTCAAGCGCACGTCGAAGTCCAGCTGGATTACGTGTGAACTGCACCGCGGTTGCGTCTGCAAGTGCCTCTCGATTACGTGACACGGCTGCCTTCAAAAGAACGGCGGCAATTGGTGCAAGGATCAGGGCAAGGATTGCAGCAACAGCTGCAATTGGATTACCACCATTGTCATTGTCACGTCGACCACCCGTGAACCAACTAATGCGAAGAACAAAATCACTCAGTAATGCGATTGCACCTGCAGTTGTTGCCGCGACTGCCGACACTAAAGTGTCGCGATTCGCTACGTGTGCCAACTCGTGTGCCGCTACTCCTTGCAATTCTTCGCGGTCCATTGCACTGAGGATGCCAGTCGTAAAAGCAATAACGGCATGTTCAGGATCGCGACCTGTAGCAAATGCATTAGGCGCACGATCTTCAACAATGGCTACTTTGGGCATCGGTAAACCGGCAGCCATTGTGAGTTCTTGAACCATGTTGAACAGCTGCGGTGCCGAATCGTGGTCAATTAAACGAGCGCCAGTCATCGTGAGAACAATTTTGTCCGAGGCGTAGTACGAGCCCCACACAGAACCCACAGCAACAAGGATGGCAATTGGAACAATTCCTGCACTGACATTACCTAGGTAAAGTCCAGCAGCATAGATAACAACTGCAACGACGCTACCCATGACCCCGAGCAGGACAAAAGTCTTTACTCGATTGTTTGATTGTTGTGCTCTAAAGTCACTACTCACAGAGAGTGCACCTTAGTTAAAAGTAACTTTAGGCACATCGCGCTTATCTGGGTTATCTACCACATAGAAGTCGCGAGCAACAACCTTTGCAATTCCAGCAAAAAGGTTTCCAGGGAAAGTCTTAATTGCTTCGTTAAGGGAACGCACATTGTCGTTGTAGTACTGACGCGCAAAGCCAACTTTGTTTTCGGTGGAAGAGAGCTCTTCCTGCAGTGCAATAAAGTTCGCACTTGCCTTCAAGTCAGGGTAAGCCTCAGAAACGGCAAGCAATCCACGTAGGGCTTGAGTCAACTGACCATCAGCAGCTGCCACGTCGTGAACACCTTGAGCCGACGTTGCTGCAGCACGGGCGGCAACGACTTTTTCAAATGTTGCACTTTCGTGTGCGGCATATCCTTTAACCGTTTCCACGAGGTTTGGAATGAGGTCTGCGCGACGTTGAAGCTGAACTTCAATCTGCGAAAATGACTCATCTACTCGCACATTGAGACGGACCAGACGGTTGTATTGGGAAATAACGACAAGGACGAGCAGTACTAAGACGCCGCCCACAATCACTGATGTACTCATGACTACAGATTACCCTCGCCTTACTCGAATAAAACCAAAGATGCCCTATGTTCCTCGTCGTGCGCTAAGAGCCGAATGAGCAGGTCAGCCAGGCTAATGTCGCCGAAAATCTCGTGTGTGGCACGGGATTCCCAGTCCTCTGGTTCCACTAAGCGCAAAGTCGTGAGCAGCGAAGTACGAGAAGCCATGAGTTCAGCCGCAACGTCTTCTAAATCGCGATTTTTGTACTGGTTTTCGGTGTGTGCACCATCTGGTTCAAACCACATGAAATGTGGCGGGCTTTGACCGAGCTTGCGAGCCGAAACCATGGCGTCAATCCGCTGCGACCAATTGAGCTTGTCGTTTTCGCAAATGTGCCCCAGAACAACGACTGGAGGCCACTGCCCTGAAATTGGTTGGGCTGCTCGAGCGGAGGTGATGAGTCGATCTGCGGACATGACGAGTTCGACCATCAAAACCTTCGGTTGAATCGACATGGAACAACTATGCCTTACACAGGACGTTGTGTGGGAGTCGGCAACTTAGTTCGGGCACACGACTTCGCCGACAAAATGCGGACCATTGTGGCCTTTTCCGAGGCCGTGACCCACAGCCCATACTTCTTCTTCACAGCGACCTGGCGAGCAATGAATGCGCATCGAAATGACTTATCAGGAGGTAGCCACGAAGCAGCATCACTATCGCTCTTTTCTCGATTAAGTGCCGCGGCAGTCATGACAATGTTCAAGGGATCGTTTGCTAAGGACTCGCGTTTTCTTAAGTCCCATTGAGCAGCGCCAGTCTGCCAAGCATTCGACAGTGACACAACGTGATCGCCATCTATTTCAGAAGGTTGATGATCAAACACGTACGGGACGCCGGAATACGGATCTACCCAATGCCCACCAATGACTTTGCAACCACCGGTGTTTGGCTTAATGATGACTTGTGTGAAATCACGTCGCAAAATGTCATTGCGCGTATCACAACCATTGTTGTTGAAGTCCATCCACGCAGCTCCAAATTGCGAACGCGAATACCCCGTGTGCGGTGCTCGTCCTTTCACCGGAAGTGCGCGAGCCGCAGCCAGCGCAGGCGAGGCTGGTGTCGCGGTGGAAACTCCAGACGGATCAGTTGGAAGCGCAGTGACGTCATTAGAAGGTTGGGCAATACCAGGTACTTGCGACGAGGGAATTTCCGAAACATGTGGAGTGGACAGCCCAAACAGAATCATGAGGATTCCTAAAAAGAGCGCGCCCATCAATCCAGCTTTCATTCGATCCGTCATGCGTTGCTGATTACCAACCTATCGGTTTCTTGTCATGATTCTCGAGAACTGCGTTTACGGCGCTAAACGGCCGGGATCCAAAAAACCCACGATAGGCACTGAGCGGACTTGGATGAACTCCCGTTATTGCTTGCTTAAAAATCGGAGTCATTTCTTGCGCCGATTTTCCCCACAAAATCGCAGGCACCTGCGGATTGTGTTGGACAACTGCATTCGCAATGGCATCGGTCACAGTGGTCCAGCCAAGAGATTTGTGTGAATCAGGTTTGCCTTGTGACACGGTGAGGACGCGATTAATCAGCATGACCCCCTGATCGCTCCACGGTTGTAAGTCGCCGTCAGATACTCGCGTTGAGCCCGTGTCCGAACTCACTTCTTTAAGAATGTTTCGCAGACTCGCAGGAAGCGGGTGTGTACCTGGTGGAACTGAAAAACTTAAACCGCATGCATGACGTGCATTCGGATATGGGTCTTGACCCACGATCACAACCTGCACGTCTGCAGGATCTAACGCCAAAGCTCGAAAAATGTTGTGAGCGAGCGGAAGCACTGTCTCCATGCGAGAAACGTGTTCTAGGGATTGCCCGATGTGATCAATAGTGCCGCGGACATGAGCTAGTTCTGACCGCCACGCGAACGGCACCAAGCTCCAAAGATCCATTCCTCAAGGCTAGAACGATATCCTCAAACTAATGACGCACACTCGCGTACGTCAGTCCAGAAATCGGAGACCATTATGTTGCACATTGCATTATTTGTCGGAAGAGCCCTCTTCTCACTGATTTTCATCGGTTCAGGAATAGCTCACCTCACCAAAACAACTGACATGGCTGGTTACGCATCTCATAAAGGTGTACCAAGCGCCACACTCGCAACTCGAGTAAGTGGAGTCATGATCTTGCTTGGCGGCGCTTTCATGCTCACGGGATATTGGGTTGATCTTGGCGCTCTCCTCACATCTATTTTTTGTATTGCTACTGCTTTATTCATGCATTCTTTTTGGACGGAAACAGATCCAATGAACAAGATGAACGAGCAAACATCATTTCTCAAAAACATGGCTCTCGGTGGTGCATCACTTGCAATTTTTGCGCTGTATCACATTGGTGCACATGACCAAAGCAATATTTTGTATGGTCATTTGTTTTTTGATTAGAAAGATAAAGAATCTCGAAAACAATTTTTCTCTCGAGCGATGATTGTTCTCAAGGGATTTAGATGCCGAACTACAACGTGACGCTCACACATAACACATAAAAAGTGGCCCTGGAAAAATTCCCAGGGCCACTTGTATTCAATCCTTAAACCAGACTTGGTGCCCACTCGCCTGCTTGCGCAACGAGTTCCTTCAACGTGTCAATCTCTTCCTGCGTCGCAGCGATGAGAGGTCCACGTACATGTGGGACTGGGAAACCAAGAATCGTAATGAGTGCCTTGGTCTTTGCAATGTAGCGGCCAGCTTCAATGAAATTCAAAATTCCAGCAACAGCAGCGTGTGCTTCTGCACGTGTCTCTGCATTCATAATTCCCGTGTGAGCCTTTGGCAAAGCGTTAGCCATTCCACCGATCCAGCAAGTGGCTCCAGTGTCCATGAAATCTTTGCTATCAGCGTCTGCACCACAAATGAGTTGCAGCTTGTCACCGTATCGCGCAGTCATTTCAGGAATTCTGGTTAAGTCGCCCGATGCTTCCTTGATGCCAAGAATATTGTCAAAGCCAACAATCTCGTCAAGAGCCTCTACACCAAATGGAACACCAGTACGGCCTGGGTAGTCATAGAGAACTGTAGGAAGGTTGACCGACGCAACAACAGCCTTCACATGAACAGCGAGTTCGTGCGGAGTTGGCAATACATACGCAGGAGCTGCGAGCATAAGCCCGTCACAATCCAAACGCTTAGCCAATGCAGCCTGGCCAACGGCTTCGTTCGTGGACAATCCGCCAACGCCAGCAAGTACAGGTACCCGACCAGCGGCTTGCTTGACTACGGTGGATATAACAGCATGACGTTCATCGATTGTGAGTGCATACGCTTCACCAGTCGTGCCAACCGCGACGATGCCATCGACACCGTTTGCGATCATGACATCAGTAAATTCAGCAAGTGCTTTCTTGTCGATGTTTCCGGCTTCGTCGAACGGAGTGATGATGGGAACATAAACGCCTTGAAACTTCACGAGTGGTTCTCCTTGTATCGGGCTTGTACCCTTGGTGGGTGCAGACTCCAATCTACCCACCGATACGCACTTTTCGCGCACGGCATGGGCGCATGAGTCAGAACCGCACAGACTTACTTGCCACAATAATCCCGGAAATCGACGTCATCAATCTTGAGCATCCAGTGGATCTCCAGGCGCTTTTCCCAGGATTACCGACCGTGGTTGATTTTGGCGCTGGAATGGGTCACCACACAGTGAACTTGGCTCGCGACGGGTATGGCGTTCTCGCTATTGATGTCCACACTCCAGGTATTTGTGCAATTGCACAAGAAGTACTCGATCAAGAACTCAACAACATACGAGTTCATCTTGGGGACGGATGGGCACTACTCACCGATGTCATCGCGCCTGGAACAGTTGATGAGTTACACGTACTCTTTCCTGATCCATGGCCGAAAGCTAGGCACCACAAACGAAGGCTGATCCAATCAGACTTTCTCACGGTTGCTTTGCAGGTGTTGACTCCCGTTGGCACCATCACAGTTGTTACTGATGATGATTCTTATGCTGACCATGTAAGTTCAGTTGTTCACAATGATGAACGAGTCGCATTCGTTGAACCGCAACGCGAGTTTGCGCCAACAAAATATCACGAACGAGGACTACGACTTGGGCACAGCATCCATCGATTTACGATTGGTCGCCTACCCCAAGTGAACTAACAACGTGTTGGTGAATGTCCGACCACACGATTGCCAGTGCAGGATGCAATTCCAATTCAGCAACCGCATCAAGCAGAACCCATCGAGCCTCAACCGATTCTGAGTTAGGAGAAAATTCCAACTCACGATTAGCAACTGCCACCACCGTGTGATACGTCCATGGTCCGTGATCTGTCCAAACCTCACTCAAGACCACATCAACATGATGAGACTTCACACCAAGTTCTTCGTCCAACTCACGAAGCGCCGCTTCGATAACGGTTTCATGTGAGTCACGTGCACCGCCTGGGATTCCCCAGGTCTGGCCGCCGTGGGTCCACTCGGCACGCAGTTGCATTAGAACATGCTCACGCTGGGAATCAATTATGAGAACGCCTGCAGCACCGTGCTTGCCCCAATGTCGCGCACCACAAGTGCATTCAACCCAACCATCACCATCGGACTGCGCCACGATTACGGCAACTGTCCCACGTGTGCCAGAGCTAAACGCACGAGCAAATCCTGACCACCTGTCATTTCAGCGCGAACTTCATTGGAGATTGCTTCTTCTGGAGTTAGCCACACAAGGTCGAGTGCATCTTGGCTTGGCTGACAATCACCCTTAACCGGCACAACATAAACCAACGACACCGCATGTTGGCGAGGATCATGAAAACCTGTGACTGTTTCATCAGGAAAATATTCCGCAACCGTAAATGGGGCTGGGTTTGGTGGAATCTGCGGCAATGCCACGGGCCCCAAGTCTTTTTCAATGTGCCTAATGAGAGCGTCACGAACTCGTTCACCATAAAGCACACGACCTGAAATTACTGCGCGACTAATTGATCCGTCGGGACGGCCTCGAAGTAAGAGTCCAACTAACGTCACTTCACCTTGTTCATTGATACGCACAGGAATCGCATCAACGTAAACCATCGGAAGCCGCTCGCGCGCCTGCTCAAGGTCACATGAACTAAGCCAGTTAGGCACGATGTCGGTGAGGTCGCTCATACCGAGATGCTAGCAATCACAGAGCACGTTTCCCGCGGCTTGGCTGCCAGCCACGCGCATACCAACGTCCTTCGCTGTATTCGACGACGAGCGGTGTCTTAAAAGC
>CANFOW010000055.1 GCA_947448865.1 Actinomycetota bacterium | reverse complement strand
CTTGCCTCACGGGCTGCCCAACTTCGCAAAGTCGAGTTAGTCACCCCTCGAAATGTAATCGGCAAGAACACGGTTGAGGCGTTGCAGTCTGGCGCCATTTTTGGGTTTGCTGGACAAGTTGATGGGCTAGTTGACCGCATCACTGAAGAACTTGGCGGCGAAGTAAAGGCAGTTATAGCAACGGGTGGTCTTGCCGGAATTGTCGTGCCCGAGTCGGACACAATTACGCATCATGAGCCAGACCTAACACTCATTGGTCTTCGACTCATGTTCGAACGCAACGTCTGACCCGATAACCTTGTGTGCGTGACTGATGTAACGCCAATCGAGGAAATCGACGATCTGCCTGAACAGATGCAAATTCGTCGAGACAAGCGCGTTGCAATTCTTTCGAGCGGCGAAGACGCCTATCCAGTTACCGTTCCTGTCACAACGACGGTGTCTGCAATCCGTCAGAAATATGCGCACCTTGTGGCAGATGATCACAGTGGAGATGCTGTTGGAGTAGCCGGACGCATTATGTTTATGCGCAACACTGGCAAATTATGTTTCGCCCAGATTCAAGCTGGTGCTGGAGAAACTCTTCAGCTCATGCTGTCGTTAGATCGTGTCGGTGAAGTTGCACTTGAATCGTGGAAATCACTTGTTGACATCGGCGACATTGTTGCTGTCGAAGGTGAAGTCATTTCAAGCAAACGTGGCGAATTGTCAGTCACCGCAGATCGTTGGCAGATGGCATCAAAGGCCTTACGTCCACTCCCCAATTTGCATAAGCCCTTGAATGAAGAGACTCGGGTGCGACAGCGTTACGCGGACTTAATCGTTCGCGACACAGCTCGTAATGTTGCACGGTTGCGTCCTGCGGTTATGTCGAGTCTTCGAAACAGTTTTGCTAAACGCGATTTCATTGAAGTCGAAACACCTATGTTGCAAACCATGCATGGTGGAGCAGCTGCCCGACCATTTGTAACAAAGTCAAACGCTTTTGATATGGAATTGTTTTTGCGCATCGCTCCGGAACTTTTTCTCAAGCGTTGTGTAGTTGGTGGCATTGAGCGAGTGTTTGAAATTAACCGCAATTTCCGCAATGAAGGCGCAGACTCCACACACTCACCGGAATTCGCAATGCTTGAGTTTTATCAGGCGTATGCGGATTACAACGACATGGCGGATCTGACACAGGCACTTATCCAGGAAGCAGCACTCGCGGTCCATGGAAGTCTTGATTTTGAACTCGTCGAAGGTGGCCGACGCGATTTGTCAGGCGAATGGCACCGTATCTCCGTATTTCCTGCGGTAAGTGAAGCAGTGGGTCAAGAAATCACTCCAGCAACACCAATCGAGACTCTTCGCGCTTTGTGTGATGCTGCCGAAATTTCGTATGACCCGAAGGCAATCCATGGCAAGTTAGTCGAGGAACTTCTCGAACACTATGTTGTTGAAAATCTGACTCGTCCAACGTTCGTTATTGATTATCCCGTTGATACGTCGCCACTTGTGCGTGACCATCGCACCGTTGCAGGCGTAGTTGAAAAGTGGGATCTGTACATCGATGGGTACGAAGCTGGAACAGGGTATTCCGAATTAATTGACCCGATTATTCAGCGCGAGCGTCTTGTGGCCCAGTCGCAACTGAAAGATGGCGGCGACGCCGAAGCAATGCAGCTAGATGAAGATTTTTTGCGTGCGCTTGAATACGGCATGCCTCCAAGTGGAGGAGTAGGTATGGGAGTTGATCGCCTACTTATGACTTTGACTGGTCTGAACATTCGCGAGACGATTTTATTTCCGTTGGTTAAGCCCGAATGACCGTTTCGATCCGTCAGGCAACGACAAAGGACGTGCGAATCGTCCGTGAATTAATTGACACGTATGCACCGGGTGGTCGATTACTGTCCAAGAACACTGTGACACTTTTTGAAGACGTCCAAGAGTTCGTTGTAGCTGAACATGATGGCGTGCTGGTTGGCTGCGGTGCGCTCCATGTGATGTGGGAAGACCTTGGCGAAGTGCGTACCGTCGCAGTATTACCTGAACACAAAGGTCACGGCATAGGTAGCCAGATACTTAGCGCTCTGACAAAGCGGGCAATTGAACTCGGCCTAACGCGTTTGTTTTGCTTGACTTTTGAAACTGATTTTTTCTCGCGTCATGGCTTTGCACCAATTGGGGAAGCCCCAGTTGATGCTTCAACTTTTGCTCAACTGTTGCAATCCGGCGATGAGGGTGTTGCCGAATTCCTCGATCTTGAGCGCGTAAAGCCCAACACTTTGGGTAATACTCGTATGCTCAAACATCTTTAGTCGCACCCACAAACCGCCAAAATCTCACTTGGTATGTCGAATTGGGTGTACTCGCTAAAATAGGAAAGTGAAAATCCTCGTCATCGGTAGCGGTGCACGAGAACACGCACTCGTGAGGTCATTGAAGCGTGACGATGGCGTTGAAGTAATCTGCGCGCCAGGTAATGCTGGAATTGCACTTGATGTTGTAACTCACTCTGTGGACCAAGTAAACGCTGATTCCGTAGTTGCGTTAGCCCAAACTGTGGCCGCTGACCTCGTTGTGATTGGTCCTGAGGCTCCACTTGTTGCAGGTGTAGCTGATGCATTGCGGGCTGCTGGTATTCCGACATTTGGACCATCTGCCGCAGCTGCTCGGCTTGAAGGTAGCAAAGCGTTTGCAAAAGATGTTATGCAATCCGCTGGTGTTCCTACTGCTCGCGCACATCTGTGTATGGCACTCGATGATGTAGACGCTGCTCTTGATGAGTTCGGTTCGCCGTATGTTGTTAAGGACGATGGACTTGCCGCCGGTAAAGGCGTTGTGGTGACAACGGACCGTGAGACTGCCCGCAATCATGCGCAACTGTGTATTGAAGGTCGTCCAGGCGGCGCAGTCGTTATCGAAGAATATCTTGATGGTCCCGAAGTAAGTCTGTTTGCGGTAACAGATGGCGTTACGGTTATTGCGCTATCGCCAGCTCAAGATTTCAAGCGCGTGTTTGATGACGACGAAGGACCAAACACCGGCGGCATGGGTGCGTATTCGCCGTTACCTTGGGCGCCTGTCACTTTAGTGTCCGAAGTAATTGACGATGTTCTTCAACCGACAGTCGATGAAATGGCTCGACGGGGTACTCCATTTTCAGGTTTGTTGTATGCAGGCTTGGCGTTAACAAGTCGCGGTACTCGAGTAATCGAATTCAATGCCCGATTTGGCGATCCAGAAACTCAGGTTGTGCTCGCGCGGTTGGCATCACCGCTTAGCTCACTTCTTTTTGCTAGCGCCACAGAAACTTTGTCATCTCACCCAGCGCTGGAATGGAAAGATTCATCCGCCATCACCGTCGTGATGGCTGCCGAGGGTTATCCGGACGCTCCGCAATCTGGCGCTGTGATTACAGGTCTTGTTGATCATGACACTTTTGATATTTTTCACGCGGGTACACGACGAAATGATGACGGCGATTTTGTTGTATCAGGCGGACGCGTGTTGTGTGTGACGGCATCCGGCAGCGACCTTGTTGATGCTCGTCGCCGCGTGTACGAAGGTGTTTCGCAGATTCATTTTGCCGGCGAACATCACAGAACTGACATTGCATTGAAGGCAGCTCTCGGAGAGGTTAACGTTCCATGACAAAGCCAATGTTCCCCAATGTACTCGCGGCGCGTTATGCATCAACAACGATGGCGACGACGTGGTCACCTGAACACAAAATTGTTGTAGAACGCCAGTTGTGGATTGCGGTTCTACGCGCTCAAAAGCAACTCGGGATTGACGTGCCTGATGGCGCTATCGAAGCATATGAAGCCGTTGTAAACAACGTGAATCTCGATAGCATCGCAGCTCGCGAGCGGATTTCTCGACACGACGTTAAAGCACGTATTGAAGAATTTTGCGAACTCGCCGGTCACGAACACATACATAAAGGAATGACAAGTCGCGACCTCACTGAAAACGTTGAACAGTTGCAAGTTCGAGCATCACTCGAACTTGTTCGCTTAAAAGCTGTTGCAACTGCGCGTGTTATGGCTGAACTTGCGGTGCGATACACCGACACAGCCTTAGCTGGTCGAAGCCACAATGTTGCGGCGCAAACAACAACTTTAGGAAAGCGATTCGCTACGGCTGCGGATGAACTTGTCTTAGCAATCCACCGTCTCGATGATCTGATCGCACGTTACCCATTACGAGGCATTAAAGGTCCAGTTGGTACTGCACAAGACATGCTCGATCTTTTGGGTGGCGATGAATTAAAACTCGAACAACTCGAGCAAGCGATTGCTAGCCACCTAGGTTTTGCGAATGTGTTGACAAGTGTTGGTCAGGTTTACCCACGCTCGCTGGACTACGACACAGTGACTGCCCTTGTTCAACTCTCAGCTGGTCCAAGTAACTTGGCGACGACAATTCGTTTGATGGCGGGACACGAACTCGTCACCGAAGGATTCAAAGAAGGTCAAGTCGGATCAAGCGCAATGCCTCACAAGATGAATACGCGATCGTGCGAGCGTATAAATGGATTCGCCGTCATTGTGAAAGGCTACGCATCCATGGTGTCTGAGCTTTCAGGCAATCAATGGAACGAAGGCGACGTGTTCTGTTCAGTTGTGCGACGCGTTGCGTTGCCGGATGCGTTCTTTGCAATTGATGGATTGTTTGAAACCATGCTCACGGTATTAGAAGAGTTTGGTGCATTCCCCGCAGTAATAGAGCGCGAACTTGCTCGTTACTTACCGTTTCTGTCGACAACCAAAATTTTGATGGCTGCAGTGCGTAATGGAGTCGGTCGCGAAGTTGCTCACGAAACCATTAAGCAACACGCAGTTGCTGTTGCTCTCGAGATGCGCGGTAGCGAAGGCGCTGATGGTTCCGTGTTACTTGAACGACTTGCAGCCGATGGTCGCCTCGGCTTGAGTCTGGATCAATTGCAACAACTCATAAGCGAGCCACTCGAATTTACTGGTGCGGCACGTGCACAAGTCTCACAAGTTGCAAGTCAAATTTCAAAAATTGTTGCCCGAACCGCGGGCGCTGACACTTATCGGCCGGAGCCAATTCTGTGATTGTTAATCCTTCCCAATGGGATCTGCCTGATTACACGCATGTGTATTCAGGCAAAGTTCGTGACTTGTACGAATCAAAAGATGGTCGCTTACTTTTTGTTGCTAGCGATCGAATTTCAGCGTTTGATTGGGTGCTGCCTTCTGTTATTCCAGACAAAGGTCGCATCCTGACAGCAATGTCATTGTGGTGGTTTAGTCGTCTCGAAGACATCGTTCCTCACCACATCATTTCGACGAATGTTCCTCAGTCTGTCGCAGGACGTGCAACTTTCTGTGAACGCCTAGAAATGCTTCCTGTGGAGTGTGTAGCACGTGGCTACCTCAGTGGGTCTGGCTTAAATGACTACCGAGCTTCGGGATCAATATGTGGTGTGGGATTGCCGCCAGGACTAAAAGACGGTTCAAAATTGCCCAAGCCAATCTTCACGCCTGCAACAAAGGCGAAACTTGGCGATCACGATGAGAATGTCACTTTTGACGAAGTCATCGCCGCCATTGGCGCAGAAGAAGCACAGCAACTTCGTCGACTTACCTTGTCGGTTTACGAAACAGCTGCGCGTATGGCTGCAGCTCGTGGAATTATTCTCGCTGACACAAAATTTGAATTTGGCATTGGAATTCGCGGTGAACATCGAGGCGAGGTTGTTTTAGCAGACGAGGTTCTCACACCGGACTCGTCCCGATTCTGGCCAGCTGAAACGTGGGAACCAGGGCACGCCCAACCGTCATTCGATAAGCAGTATGTCCGTGACTGGCTGCTGTCACCTGAATCCGGCTGGGATAAAAACTCCGGTGAAGCGCCGCCCGCATTGCCTGACGACGTGATTGAAAAGACTCGAGAGCGTTACGTAGCTGCCTATGAACAGCTCACTGGAAAGAAATTTCAGTAAGTTAATTATGGTCATAAGTCTGACCAATATGTTATTTTCAAGGCATGTCAATTTCTGAATTTATGGCGTTAGCTGATGTGAAAAGTCGACTGTCCGAAGTGGTGGACGAAGTTTCACGCGAAAGTTCGCACACCGTTATCACTCGTCATGGAAAGCCCGCCGCGGTTGTCATCAGCATTGATGAATACGAGGCCATGGTTGAAACATTAGAGATTTTGTCAGACGCTTCGCTTGTCGAAGAAATCTTTCGATCTCGCATTGAGCAGGAAGTCGCCATCATTTTGTCGTCCGATCAACTTCGGGCACGTGTGGCAAAGAATTCGAAGTAAGTGTCTGCGTATGACGTCGCATGGACATCAACTGCATTGCGACATTTTGATGCACTCCCTGAAAAAGTTGCAGTCGCCATAATCGAGTTATGTGAGTCGACGTTGTGCGTTGATCCACTCCGCGCCAGAAAGAGGCTTAATGCTCCGTTTGATGGAATGCGATCAGTGCGACGTGGGCAATACCGGGTAATTATTTCAGTTGACGAGGAACTCAATCGAGTTTTCGTTCATGCAATTCGGCATCGCAATGTTGCCTATGTCAAGAAATAATTATTCGTTCCAACGAGGACTTGTGCTCTTAGGCGGATGAAGCTTCTCTCTGAGCAACACGATTCCAGGTTGCTTCAGGCTTAACGCATCGCCTAAATCTTCCAACGTTGTTTCGGTGTACGACAAACCAAAAGCTTGCGCCAAAATTGCCCAGTCTGGCGAGAACAAATCCACACCGCGTTCCGGGTGTCCCATGACAATCTGATCAAAGCGCAACATTCCGTATCCACCATCGTCAACTATCAGCAATGTGTAAGGGAGATTCTCTTGCACAATTGTTGCCAGCTCGCCTAACGCAAATGCCACACCACCGTCGCCACAAATTGACAGAGTGCGAATGCCCGCTGCGGCTGGCCCAATGGCAGCGGGAAGTCCAAATCCAAGCGTTCCCCAGCCAACTGGATATGCCAGGCG
>CANFOW010000054.1 GCA_947448865.1 Actinomycetota bacterium | reverse complement strand
TCGATATCGCCGATAATCGATTAACGCAATGTGGATATCCCAACCAGCGTCATGCATTGCCATCAGTCGTTGATACCAAACCCGGCCCAGTCCGCCGCCATCTTGCTTAAACGCTCCATAAACGAACAAGGCGGTTGGTTTATGGGATTCAGTCACATTTCCACGCTACGGACGAACGATCGCGGTAACTGCCGACCAATGTACGGGGAAGGTAAGGACTTGCGCTTAACCCCTCACGCCCGATAAAACCGTCGCCGATAGACTAATTCCACACGCTTAAACACTCTTTAGTTGTGGAGACCTCATGGCCCGCGTAATCGTCAATGTGGCATTGAAGCCCGAAATTCTTGACCCAGAAGGTCGCGCTGTTCAAGGTGCCTTAGGTCGACTCGGACTTACTGGGGTGAGCGATGTGCGACAAGGTAAGCAGTTCGTGCTTGATGTCGATGGCGAGATTGACGCGGCCAAACTCGAACAAATCAACTCAATCGCGGCCTCACTCTTGAGCAATCCTGTGATTGAAGACTTCACAGTGCAGGTTGCACAATGACAGCACGGGTAGGCGTTATCACCTTCCCCGGCTCACTAGATGACAAGGACGCGATGCGTGCGGTCACAATCGCAGGCGCCCAAGCAGTTCCGTTATGGCATGCAGATAAGACTTTAAATAATGTCGACGCTGTTGTGTTGCCCGGCGGCTTTTCTTACGGTGACTACCTTCGTTGTGGAGCTATTGCGCGATTCGCTCCCGTCATGGAAAAACTTGTTGATGCTGCGCTCGGTGGATTACCGGTTTTAGGAATTTGTAACGGGTTCCAGGTTTTGTGTGAATCACACTTACTCCCAGGCGCGCTTACTCGAAATGATCATTTGCATTTCATCTGTCGCGATCAGACATTGCGAATGGAAAACAACACGAGCGCATGGACAACGAACTTTGCGATAGGCCAAGAGATTGTCATCCCATTGAAAAATGGTGAAGGCGGTTTTGTCGCAGATGAGCGCACACTTGACGAACTTGAATCTGAAGGTCGTGTCATTGCGCGCTATGTGGGGCTGAATCCGAATGGAAGTCGACGCGATATTGCAGGCATTACGAATGCGGCTGGAAACATTGTTGGCCTGATGCCACATCCTGAGCATGCTGTTGAAGAGCTAACGGGTCCAACCACCGATGGTCTTGCATTTTTCACATCAGTTTTATCGTCGCTAGTAACCAACGGGCGGATAGCGGTATGAGTATCGACACTGTTTCGCACGCCGAGACATCACCAACGACTGAACAACCTTTTGCTGCGTTGGGATTAAAGCCAGACGAATACCAACGCATTAAAGATATTTTGAATCGCCGCCCGACGTCTTCGGAACTTGCTATGTACTCGGTGATGTGGTCAGAGCATTGCAGCTACAAATCAAGCAAGGTTCACCTCCGCCAATTTGGAGTGAAGGCACCAAAGAACGACGCAATGCTCGTTGGTATTGGCGAAAACGCTGGAGTTGTAGATATCGGGGATGGTTGGGCTGTTACTTTCAAAGTTGAGTCACATAATCACCCTTCGTATGTCGAGCCTTATCAAGGCGCTGCAACTGGTGTTGGCGGAATTGTGCGCGACATTATTTCAATGGGTGCCCGACCTGTGGCGGTCATGGATCCTCTTCGCTTTGGTGACCCGTCACACCCAGACACTCGTCGTGTCGTCAATGGGGTCGTCGCAGGAATCGGCGGTTACGGAAACTGTTTGGGTCTACCCAACATTGGCGGAGAAGTAGTTTTCGATCCGTCATACCAAGGAAACCCACTCGTTAACGCGCTCTGTGTTGGAACGATGAAGCACGAAGACATTCACTTAGCAAAAGCCACAGGCATTGGAAACGCAGTCATTTTGTATGGTGCGCGAACTGGCGGCGATGGAATTGGCGGCGTTAGTGTTCTGGCCTCAGAAACTTTTGACGCTGATGGTCCTGCAAAGCGACCAAGTGTCCAAGTAGGCGATCCCTTTATGGAAAAGCTTCTTATTGAATGCACGTTGGAAGTTTTGCATGCAGGACTCGTTGAAGGAATTCAAGATCTCGGTGGTGCAGGTATTTCTTGTGCGACCAGTGAACTTGCCAGCAACGGTGAAGGTGGCATGCATGTGTGGCTTGATCGCGTGTTGCTGCGAGACAGTTCACTGTCGCCCGAAGAAATTTTGATGAGCGAATCACAAGAACGTATGTGTGCAGTTGTTACACCAGACAAAGTCGACGCATTCATGGACGTCTGCACAAAGTGGGACGTTGAAGCAGTTGTAATTGGTGAAGTGAATGCTTCCGGTCGCTTAACTGTTGACTGGCATGGCGAGCGCATTGTCGATGTGCCACCTCGTTCTGTTGCACATGATGGTCCCGTTTATGAAAGGCCATTTGCCCGCCCAGCCTGGCTCGATGCTCGTCAAGCAGATGCTCCCACGGCGGATCGGTTAGCGCGTCCAGGGTCTGCAGATGAAGTGCGGACAACATTGCTTCGCATGACAGCGGCACCAAACCTGGCATCAAAGACATGGGTCACTTCGCAGTACGACCGCTATGTCATGGGCAACACGGTTTTAGCGCAACCTGAAGACAGCGGAATGATTCGCGTTGATGAAAAAACTGGTCGCGGTGTGGCTGTCTCAACCGACTGCAATGCTCGGTTTGCTGCTCTAGATCCTTATCTCGGTGCCCAGCTCGCGTTTGCAGAGTCTTATCGCAATGTGGCCACTACGGGAGCAACACCATTAGCAGTGACTAATTGTTTGAACTTTGGCTCACCCGAAGATCCGGGTGTGATGTGGCAATTTGAGCGAGCCGTGACTGGGCTGGCAGACGCTTGTTTGGATATGAACACACCTGTAACCGGCGGAAATGTTTCGTTTTACAACCAAACCGGTGACATTGCGATTCATCCCACCCCTGTCGTTGGTGTGCTTGGTGTCATCGACAATGTTGCGCATCGCACTCCGATGGCGTGGACAACTCCAGGCGATGCGATTGTGCTTCTTGGTGTGACTCACGACGAGCTTGCTGGATCTGAATGGGCGCACGAAATTCATTCACACCTTGGTGGTCTCCCACCGGTGCTTGATTTGAATGCGGAACGAGCCCTCGCGCAGGTTCTCATCGAAGGCTCACAGCGTCGAATAATCGCGGCTGCACACGATATTGCTGATGGCGGTTTGGCCCAGGCTCTCGTGGAAATGTCCCTTCGGGCGCGCATTGGTGCACACATTGCGATTCCAGCTGGCAAGGATGCGTTCGTGCAACTGTGGAGCGAGTCTGCAACTCGTGCCGTAGTCGTGATTGCTCCGGCAAGTATGAGTGATTTCGCCGAGTTGTGTGCACGTAACAACGTACCGATGACCGTTATCGGGTCAGTGGTCGCAGAGCCGACTCTCACATTGAGCGATGTGTATTCGCAAGAAGTCAGCGTGAGTATCAGTGAATTGTTCGAAGTGAGTGAATCAGTTTTACCTGCGCTATTTGGCTGATGTTGGTTCACGCTACTCGCGACGTCCGTAACTAGGCTGGATGCACAATGGTCTTCACGAGCACAATATTTTTCTTCGCATTCATGCCGATTGCGTTTCTGTCGTATTACCTTGTGCCATCACGTTTACGTACGATCCCCATCGTGTTACTGAGTCTTTTCTTTTACGCCTGGGGTGAGCCGCGTCTTGTCGTACTCATCATGGTGTCGGCGGTTATCAACTTCACAATTGGAAAAGCTCTAGTACGAGCCAGTGTTCTACGACGTGCGCTTTTAGTCGTTGGGCTTGTTCTCAACTTG
The DNA here is from genome assembly GCA_947448865.1 of Actinomycetota bacterium. Lineage (GTDB taxonomy): Bacteria > Actinomycetota > Actinomycetes > S36-B12 > UBA5976 > UBA5976. The sequence continues at coordinate 3,349 of CANFOW010000054.1, read as the reverse complement.
CTGCCGCTGGTTTTCCTGAAATACACACACTTCATCTTGATGACACTGGGACAAACGCAAGTCGCGAGTCGCGTCCATCTTCCATTACCGATTGGCGTTTCGTTCTACACATTTATGGCGATGGGTTACCTCATCGATATTTATCGAAGGCGTGACGAAGGGTCTGATCACTTACTTCGTTTTACTGCGTATCTCACGATGTTCCCTCATTTGGTGGCGGGACCCATCGTGAGGTGGGAGCACATTGGACCACAACTACGTAATCCGAAATTTGATGGTGGATTGTTTAGTTACGGAGCAGTGAGAGTTACAACAGGTCTTGCGAAAAAAACTTTAATTGCAGATCAGTTATCGGTAACTGTCGATCAACTTTTCGCGTTGTCGAGCTCGCCGTCAACGGCCACCGCCTGGTTGTCAATGATTCTGTATAGCTTGCAGATTTATTTCGATTTCTCGGCGTACTCAGACATTGCAATTGGTTTAGCGGCCATGTTGGGCATCCGGTTTCATGAGAACTTCAATTTTCCATACCTGGCGACCTCGGCTGCGGACTTTTGGCGCCGTTGGCATATTTCTCTCGGGTCGTGGTTTCGCGACTACATCTATATACCGATGGGCGGATCGCGGGTAAGTCGAGCAAAGTTATGGCGCAATCTGATGGTCGTCTGGGCCTTGACCGGACTTTGGCACGGAGCGGCATGGACCTTTATTGATTGGGGTTTGTATTACGGGCTGCTAATTGGCCTAGAACGAACTGTTTATGGCGCTGGTCTGGCAAAACTTCCGCGTGCAATCCAGCATGCATATGGGCTGCTCGTAGCTGGCTGCGGCTGGGTTTTATTCCGAAGTACTTCGTTGAATCAGGCCAGCGACATTGTGTCCAGACTTGTTCCGTCATCACGTGCTCCTCTTACTGATCCGTGGTCGAGTTTCGCATTGCATCAGAATTGGGTTGTGTTGCTAGTCGGAGTTGCGTTGGCAGCAGGGATTGCACGACCTGTTATGCAGGGATTGGAAAACTCATTAACGAATGGTGCTGTGACCTGGACGTGGTCGCGAGCGGTGATTTCTGCACTGGTTTTATTACTCGTACTTCTCGTAGCAACGTCATTCTTGGTATCAGTGTCCTACAAGCCGTTTATCTACTTTAGGTTCTGATATGCACAGACTTTTGCAAGGACTAAAAAACGGTTTATTGGGATTCGTACTTCTTGGAGTATGTGCGCTTTTGATGGTGGCGTACTCAACGCAAAATAAGCCACATAAGTCTGCGCTTGATGCTCGCATGTTGTCGGTTTTTGAGATGCCTACTGGAAAAACTTTTCTCAATGGTTCGTGGATGAAAGCTACTGAAAGTTTTCTCGATGATCGAATACTTGGTCGCACTCGATTCCTTGAATTGCATCAGAGCATTGCGCAACATGTGTTTGCAGCTCAGGAAGTTGCAGGGGTCTGGACTGATCCCAAGACGCACTTCATGTTTGATCCATTGCCAGTCTTGAGATCCCCATTGGATTATCAAGCGCCGCTTGCGCACTTACGCGCCACAACTTCGCAAGCAGGCGTGCCGTTGTTAATGGTGTACGTTCCGCGTAAGCAAGAAGTATTTGCCGACATACTTCCCAAGCATTGGGATAACACATACTTGGACGACAAAGCAGCGATTATTGATCAATTTAATCAAGCAGGCACCACATTGGACTTAACGCCAATCGTCGCAGACCCAACGACACGCACTAAAAACTTTTACCGCACAGATCATCATTGGAGATACTCCGGGGCGATTGCTGCCCGTAACGCAGTGGCTGCACAGCTTCTCGCGATGGGAGTTGCAAGTCCGCAACCAATTCCCACTTTGGACCAGGTTCGGCGCTACCCCCAGTTCATTGGTTCAGTGGGACGACGACTCACAGCAACGGGTGTTCCTCAACCAGACGTATTTGAAATTCCGTGGGTGGCACACTCGGGACTCACTCGATGTTCTGAAGAGCCTCTGGAAACGCCAGTGTGCTCAAAGCCAATCTTGGTTGATTCGATTGGAAAAGGTAAGGATCCATATACAAATCGCTATGCAACATTTCTTGGCGGCGATAACGGCATAGATGATATTCGTGGGTCAGGAACTGGAACGTTCATTATTCTCAAAGATTCTTTTGGCGATGCATTCGTCCCATACTTTGCACTTGGCGCAAAACGAGTGGTATCGATTGACGAACGTCACTACTCGGGAGCCGCGCTTTCACAAGTCATCGCGCAAGTTCATCCAGACGCAGTCATTTTCTTGCACAACCAACTGAGCATGTCGACACTGACGACTGAGCAAATGGCGTTGTGGCGTTAAACGCTTCGTTTACTTGGGCACAGAATCTAATCAAAAATTTCAGATAGGTCGCTGCGTTCACCGCTGGCAATAATGCGGCCGGAGGCTACCGCCGCAGCCCAGCTTGTTTGCCGTGTAATCAGTTCTAACCAGACGGTTGCACCCATCTCAATGACGGCCGGTGGTGTACCGCGTCTATGTGTTGTGCCGCCCAAAATTTGCACGACTCGAAACGGCGGCACCCGAAACTCAACTGCTCGACCAGGGTGTGTGGCCGCGAGCCAGTCCAGTCCATCCCGAATTGCCTGAGCTTGTAAGTCGCGATCCTCCGGCGCATCAAGTGAGCGCCGCGCTAAGTCCACAACATGTTCAATTGTGTACAGCTTGGCCATGCCGTCATTCTCGCATGAGAGCCACAGCGTGTCGCCGAGTAGTGCGCAGGTAGACTCGCCTTGTGGCAGGTGATGGTCGGCTCAATCATGAATTGTTGCCCGGCGAAAAAGGTCCACAGGATGCCTGTGGTGTCTTTGGCGTGTGGGCTCCTGGTGAAGAAGTCGCTAAATTAACATTCTTTGGTTTGTACGCTCTTCAGCATCGCGGTCAAGAATCTGCTGGTATCGCGGTGAGCGACGGACACAACACCATGGTGTACAAAGACATGGGATTAGTGTCACAAGTTTTTACTGAGTCAGCTCTGGAAACACTTCAGGGTTATATCGCCATTGGTCACACTCGTTACAGCACAACTGGTTCAAGTTGTTGGGATAATGCGCAACCTACTTTCCGCGCTACCGCTACCGGGCATTTAGCTTTGTCGCACAACGGCAATTTAACGAATACACATGAGTTGTCTAAGCGTCTGCATGACATGAAAGAACAATCGGGCGAGTTACATCCTGACTTCATCACAAATGCAACAACAGACACCGATATTCTGACGGCGCTACTTGCATCGCATCCAGATAAGTCAATGGAGATGGCTGCGCTTCACGAGCTGCCGCAAGTACGCGGAGCATTCAGTTTGGTCTT
>CANFOW010000053.1 GCA_947448865.1 Actinomycetota bacterium | reverse complement strand
GGTCCTTTTGCCACCCGAACTCCGTTTGGTTTAGAAAAAGCGTTTGCATTAGTCGTGTCTGGTCGCACATTACGTGGTCGTATTGACGCTATTTTCAAAGGCACACTTGCTGATCCTTCGGATTCACAACGGTGGTCGGTCGTTGACTGGAAAACTGGGCGAGCGGGAAGTGCGGACGAACTTCAATTGCACATTTACCGCTTAGCGTGGTCGCAAGCAATTGGTGTTCCGCTGGAATCAATTGATGCTGCTTTTTACTATGTAGGTGACAACGTGGTTGAACCGGTCACGAGCATCATGACTTTCGAAGACCTTTCACAATTGTTGGCTTAACTTCTCAGTTCCACACATCAATTGTTAAAGCTCGGTGATCACTAATTTCTAATGCGACATTTTGAGCTGATGCACGAGCTATTTCAATCTGCTCAATCGATAAGCCTTGAGCCAAAATGTGATCAAACTGAATTTTCGGATTCGGTGTCGGATAAGTGGCACATCGCGCTAGCGAAGGCAGGCTCGCAACTCGTGTGGGGATGCGGCCCGGCAAGTTAAAGTCCCCGATAAGAAATGCTGGATTACTTCCAGCTCGTTTTTTGAGGGCCTTGGCAAGCGCTTTGAGTTGTCGAACATTAGTTCCCGGTATAAAACTCAAGTGAGCTGTTGCTACGTGAATAACACCATGCGGGGTATCTAACTCCGCAAGGATGGCAACTCTGGGTTCGTCAGCTACTTTCATTATTTGAGGCCGAGGCGTTCCTGGAACAAGCAGCGGCATCGAAAATCGCGAGGGAGCAAATCGAAGAATCTCAATATTGCTCATGGGGAAACGCGATAACAGCGCATTTCCGTAACGTGGGGTGGTCTCAACAGGAGCATCAGTGTGATGATGCAGATGGACGTCTGTGGCTGCGGCCCATTCTTCACCCGGAGTGCCCGTTATTGCTGGCGCGTAACACCAGTGGTTCAGACCTGTAGCGCGAGCGATCTCAAGTGTTTGATGGACGTGGTTACTTCGGATTTGATTACAGTCAACTTCCTGAATGGCCAGAACATCACAACCGAGAAGTGATGCTTGGGCAAGGCCGTCAGCAGTTACTTCGCCAGGAGCGTTTCCACTCAGCGATATACCGTGAAGTAAATTCCAGGTGCTGATCCTCATAAGAGCGACGATACGCCTGTCTGCCGAATGTGGCTCGTCCACGTAGGCTGTTGATGTGGAGTTACTAAAAGATCTTGCGTTGTCACGCTTTGCCGTTGATCGAGCTGCTCCATTACGTACTGATCAAGAGTGGTTGTCTCGGGCTTGGTCAACAGACACAACTCGCGTCCTTGTGTTGAAAGACTCCAATCTCCCATTGACAGATGACTTGTCCCTTATTTGGGTGAAACCTGAAGCGATTGAATTAACGCTCGAGCAAGTCCAGCCTCACGCGGTTTTATTAGGCGCTGATGATGACCACACGTATGTGGGAATTATGAATGATGCTGCCAGCATCGAGGTAGTCACGTGGGCAGCATTACGTGCGGTCGGTGCTCAGTTGAGTGCGCATGATGTGGGTTTAGCGACAACAGCGATTGCGATGTCTCAGTGGCACGCAACTCATAAGTTCTGTACACGTTGTGGAAGTGCAACTTCAGTTACTCAAGGCGGTTGGGCACGTCAATGTCTGGTTGATGGCACTGATCACTATCCACGCACCGAACCCGCAATGATTGTGGCCGTAAACGATGGTGATGATCGAATTTTGCTTGGTCGTCGCATTGATTGGCCCGAAGGATGGTTTTCGACACTTGCTGGATTTGTAGAAGCCGGAGAGTCAGCAGAAGCGTGTGTGGTTCGCGAAGTATTTGAAGAGTCTGGCATTTCTGTTGATCCCAATAGCCTTCAGTATTTAGGAAGCCAACCGTGGCCGTATCCGGCCTCACTTATGTTGGGCTACCGGGCGACTGCGGTGAGCGCTGACATCACAGTTGAAATCGCCGAGATGGCACAAGTCAAATGGTTTACTCGCGAAGAATTTGAAGCAGAGTGCATAGCTCAAACTCTGCGCTTGCCTAATCCCGTCGCAATTGCTTTTCGATTAATACAACATTGGTATGGAAGCGACATACCTATTGAGTGGACAAGGAAATAACGATGACAGCTCAGTTAACGATGTACAGCACACCATGGTGTGGCTACTGCAAACGCCTCAAGAGTCAACTTGACCGCGAAGGCATCGCTTTCGCAGAGGTTGACATTGAGCAAGATCCCGCTGCGGCTGACTATGTCATGAGCGTTAACGGTGGAAACCAAACCGTTCCTACCGTTGTATTCCCTGACGGAACTGCCCGAACAAACCCGAGTATTGGGGATGTTAAAGAAATTCTTGGACTCGCCTAACTCCCTGTCTGACGTCTTGGGACAATAGGCAAGTGTCCGCATTTCTGACAGACCTCGATGAGCAACAGCGTGCTGCTGCCGCATGTGTTCAAGGTCCGGTCGTCATTCATGCTGGAGCAGGCACGGGCAAGACCAGAACGATTACACATCGCATTGCCCATGCGGTGGATTCTGGCGTCTTTGAACCCGCTCAAACGTTGGCAGTTACCTTTACTACGCGCGCAGCGGGTGAACTAAGAGGCCGTTTGGCGAGCATGGGCATCGGCGCAGTGCAAGTGAGGACTTTCCATAGTGCAGCTTTGCGTCAGCTGCGCTATTTCTACCCAACAGTTTTTGATAAGCCGATACCTCGTCTTGTTGCGAGTAAATCGCAATTTGTGAGTCAAGCCGCACAACTTGTTCGCATCCCCGTGTCGCGCGATGTTACTCGCGACCTAGCAAGCGAAATTGAATGGGCGAAAGTCAATGTTTTGTCGCCCGATCACTATCTGGTCGCGGCGAAAGAACAAAACCGAATTGTGTCAGCCGAGATCACGGTCGAGTCCGTTGCCAAAGTGTATGAAGCGTACCTGCGTCGTATGGACGACGAAAATGCTATGGACTTCGAAGACGTTCTTTTACTGACATCTGCAATTCTGAATAACTTTCCTGATGTAGCTACCCAAGTGCGTCGTCAATATCGACATTTCACCGTTGACGAATTTCAGGATGTCAGCCCAGTGCAATTTGAGCTGCTCAACCTATGGCTTGGTGATCGGAATGATATTTGTGTCGTAGGCGATCCCGATCAAACTATTTATTCATTTACAGGATCAACGTCTGATTACTTACGCAAGTTTGATCAGCACTTTCCGGGAGTGCAACGATTTGAACTCAGCACAAATTATCGAAGTACCCCCGAGATTGTCGCTTTAGCTAATTCCGTCATGACCAGCCAAAAGTCGCAACGAGTAGAACTTCGCGCTCACCGGGCATCGGAAAACAAAGTTATTCGTACAAGTTTTGACACTGATGAAAAAGCGGCTGCCGAAATTGCGAATGACATTGCCAGTCGCATTTCGGGAGGTGTAGCCGCGCGAAACATTGCAATTCTTATTCGCACAAACGCGCAGTCGGAATTATTCGAGGCCGCTCTGAGTTCTCGCGGTGTTTCCTATACTTTGCGAGACGGCGAAAAGTTCTTTGATCGACAGGAAGTAAAACAGGCTGTCTTATCTTTGCGGGCTGCGGGTCAAGTGCCGAATGACAAACCGTTATCACACGTGGTGCGTGATGTGCTATCACCGCTTGGCTGGCAAGCATCGGAGCCGCAAGCGGGACAAACTGCGCGTAACGCGTGGGAGTCCCTGAATGCTCTCGTGGATTTGGCAATTGATGTGGCGCTAGAGAATCCAGCGGCAACGCTCCCTGATTTTGTCTCTATTCTTGATGCTCGCCATGAATTGGAACATGGCCCAACTGCAAATGCAGTGACCATCGCATCAATTCACTCGGCAAAAGGCCTTGAATGGGACAGTGTCTATGTGGTCGGTCTGAGCGAAGGATTACTACCTATTTCTTATGCCAAAACAGCTGAACAGATAGCCGAGGAACAACGTCTGCTCTATGTAGCAGTCACCCGAGCTCGCGACAATTTACATCTGTCCTGGTCACGCGCTCGGCATACTGACGCGCTGGGCAAACGCGAACCGTCACGTTTTCTTGCCCACCTTGACAAATAGGACGCACAGACCACAGTCAGGGCCATACCAAGTCAGGTAAATCACGCCGCTAGTTGGGAACTCCACTGGCATCCGCAACCAGGATGAAATCCCCACGCCTTTTCTTCTCGACCTAGCCCCGGCCATCGAACATATGTCCACGAACTTTCGCGACCAACTTCTGTAGTGCTCCACAGTTCAACTCGGGACACCACTTCAAGTGCAGAACTCATTAGTAGTGGTGTCGGAGCTAGGTCTTGTGATGGTCGGTTACTGAGTTGCAGAGACACAATTGGCCACTGTGGGTCGCGATCAGTTAACGCGTGATAGTGGCAACGCAAACAACTTGAGTCCTCCGGTGTAATCACAGAACTGATCGCAGCACAGGTTGAAGTAGCACCTGCAAGGAGATGAGGAACACCTGCGGACATAAAGTGGTCGGCACTTGACGGATCAAACCAGGGCCATTCCGCAGGCTGATCTGGACAGATGATTGCAATTCTGTGTGATGACTCTGCTGTTGTGTGCAGTGAACGCAGAGAAATGTCTTTGTGCATGCGAGTGAGAATTGTGGCGACTACCTGATCTCGTCGTAGACCGACATCCACTCGAGATGCACCCCATGATGAAACATCAGCTAATGTCACAGGTCGCGAATCAAATACGCGAAGTCGCGCAAAGCCATGGGAACTCAGCATCAAAGCAACGAGAGTGCCCAACCGGCCAGCACCGTAAATTGACACTTCGGTAGTGAGACGTTGATCCGAGGTGAGCGATGATGAGGTATTCGCACGCACATTATTGATTCGATGTACGTCGCCGACTGACTCGCGCAGCGAGCTATCTGCGATGACGCGCACCAAATTGTTTGTTACTAGCAAATCGAGGAGCGTGTTTACTTCATGATTGTTAAAGTGTTCTGTACTTAACTGTCTGATTATTTCGTTGCGACTGTGACGACCGGTCAGCAGCGCAAGTAGCGGCGCAGCAGCTTCTGGTACGAGTACTGATGACTCTGGATGTATTCCAATTTGAATGAAACCATCACGACGATTAATGAGATGTACTCCGCTTTGCAAACTAAGTGTTGTCATTGCTCAAGGATGAGCGGTGCACATTGTGGGTAGAAAAAGCGCTCCACATTCACACTGTGGTACATAAAACCTTGGGATAACTAAATAGTTTTTGCACACATGTGGTGGATAGCGTTTTACCTGATGGATGACATTTTCTTAAGAGTTTTCTGGGTTTTATCCCCAAGTTGTTCACCCGTCATCCCCAGATGATAAGGCGTGTTTCCCCAACTAATCCCCAAGTTTGTCCACAGCAAAAATCGCCAATGTCGCTAATACTTTGCGCCCTTTACTACTTACGCCCTAAGTTCGTACGCGTTGGAGTTCTCGAGATAACGAGCCGACGTTCGCAAGGGGAAGGCGAACGCGCGAGCACGCGGCTCGAGGACTCCATCGTTTATATCCCGGCCACGAGTCAGTTTCATAATGATCGCCGGGCTGTGTGAACGCCAGGGAAATCAAGCTTCCCGAGTAGCGGCAGCGGCAGGGCACACATTGCACAGACTTGTCGTAGTTATCACCTAATGTGAATCTCATGTCCACTAATCCGCAACCCACACTGTGGGATGACCCGGATGATATTTGGAATGACGAGGTAGACGAGTTATCTGAATCTGACAGTGCCTCTGAAATTTTAGAAGTTTCTGATTCTCATTTGTCACAGGATTTAGATCAGTTAACTGACACGAGTAACGATTTCGTTTTTACCGTTACCGATCTTGATTCTGTAGAAGTGCGCAGGAGTGCACGACGAAAGCGATCTGTTTCCGCATTTCGCGAAAATGGTAAAACGATTGTCGTTGTACCTCAACGTATGAGCCAAAAAGATATCAAGGAATATGTGCGTGAACTCGTTGGCAGACTTGACTTGCGCGAGCAACGCGCGGCGTCAACTAGTGAATTGTTAGAGCGCGCGCGACGATTGTCACTTCAGTATTTAGATCGTGACGTCATCGCGCAACATCCTGTGCCCGTGATATTCAAGTGGGTGACAAATCAAAACACTCGCTGGGGATCGTGCACACCGCGTGATGGAAATATTCGAATTTCACATCGCGTTCGAGACATGCCCGAGTACGTCATTGACTGCATTGTCCTTCACGAAATAATTCATTTGATTGAACTGCATCACAATGCGCACTTTTATGCCTACATGGATCAGTACCCAGAGTTAGAGCGCGCTAAGGCATACCTTGCGGGCTACACACACGCTGCGCGTGCCGAAGACTAATCGTCTTTTTCCTCGTGTGAACCCTGTTCGTCGTGTGAACCTTGTTCAATCGCTCGCGACAATTCAGTCATGAGGTCATAGTTACTTTCCATCAGGAATTGCTCAGCATTTTCTAAATCTTCGGCGCGCGGCAAAAGATCTGGATGTGACCACAAATTATCTCGCTTGTCGATACTTGAGATTTCTCCGATGCGCTTCCACAATGCAGTTGCTTCGCGAATTCTGCGTGGATGAATTTCAAGTCCAACCAGCCCGGCGAATAGCCGTTCTGTTGGTCCACCTGCAGCGCGACGTCGGCGGAAAGTTTCTTCGAGCGCATCGGCAGTAGGTAATCGTCCACCTGTTGCCTGCGTCACCACAATCGTTACCCAACCTTCAATTAATGCCAGCAACACTTCAAGACGTGTCAGGGCTGCGGTTTGTTCAGGTGTTTGAGTTGCTTCAAAAAGATTGCCACCTAGCGCTTCGTTAAGTGCGTTCGGGTCGTTGGGATCTATCTGGCTCATTGCTTCTTGAATCCGTGTGTTGTCTACTCGAACGCCGCGTGCGTAGTCGCTGATGGCCGCAAGTACTTGCGAAGATAACCAAGGAGCATGAGCAAATAGTCGTTGATGCGCAAGTTCTCGCAGGGCCACGTAGACATAGACATCGTTCGCATCAAGTGCCAGGCCGCGTGCGAACACGTCAACATTTGTAGCGACCAACATCGGATGCGAATCAGAGGTTAGCGGAATTCCAATATCTGTTGAGCTCAATACTTCGGTTGCCATTGTTCCTAGCGCCTGCCCAAACTGCATACCGAACATAGTTGCGCCCATAGATTGCGCCATCGCCATCAAAGGTCCCGTGAGTGCGCT
>CANFOW010000052.1 GCA_947448865.1 Actinomycetota bacterium | reverse complement strand
AGTACGCGCATGCGATTACTTTTGGGACTGACGAATTTCCAGCGTCACGCCAGCTGCAGGTGTCTTGAAATACGTGAAACCTGAACCGTCCGTGCGACGACCTTTCATCCACACGTCCACTCCATTGCTAACGGCAGTGGCTTCGGCGGCATCTGCATTGGGTACTTCAAAGCCCATGTGGAACACGCCTTCGCCATGCGTTTCAAGGAACTCAGCCTGCGGACTCCCAGCACCCGGCTGACACAGCTGAATCTGCATATTGCTGATGTTGCAGTAGCGATACTTCATGGTCATAAAGCCTTCATGCGAAGGCACATCAAGTTCGACATAGTCCACTAGCGGTGGGTAATCCATCCACGGACCAACACCAACTGATTCGTAGTACGCCTCGGCAACCTCGATATCACGAACAACTATGCAGACGTGATGCAGGCTGTCAAAGATCTTCGACATGAATTACTTCTTGTCGAGGTGAGGGTAACCAAAGTCAGAAACCGGAAGGTGATTGACCTTTGTTGTACGAGGACTTGAGAAACGAATCGAACTCCACAGCGATCCTGCTTTGTCATTTGTGCCAGAAGCGCGAGCACCACCGAATGGCTGTTGACCGACAACAGAACCAGTTGGCTTGTCGTTGATGTAGAAGTTTCCAGCTGAGTAACGCAATGCGTGGTCTGCTTGCTGAATCGCCTTCATGTCTTGCGCGAACACTGCGCCAGTAAGTCCGTAGGCCGTTGATGAGTCAACAATCTTGAGAACTTCTTCCCACTTATTGTCGTCGTAGACGTAGGTGGTCAGAATTGGAGCGAAGTGCTCTTCGGTGATGTAGCGCGAATTCGGATCAGATACTTCCAAGATTGTTGGGTCAACGAACCAACCCTTTGAGCCGTCAGTGTTTCCGCCGACGACCACGATGCCTTCGGCACGTGCACTTGCGAGCACTGCTTCATGCTTGCGGAACTGATTCTCGTTGATGACAGCACCGACGTATGTGGTTGGCAAAGTTGGGTCACCGACTACAACTTGGTTAGTCATTTCAATCAAGCGTTCGCGCAGAGCTGGCCACATTGACTTTGGTGCATAGAGTCGGGAAGCTGCGGAACACTTCTGACCTTGGAATTCGTACGCTCCGCGGATACATGCAGCAGCAACTTCGTCAATGTGTGCACTTGGGTGTACAACAATGAAGTCCTTGCCACCTGTTTCGCCAACAACGCGAGGGTAGTTGCGGTAGTTCTCAATGTTGTTGCCAACTTGCTTCCACAAACTTTGGAACGTTGCAGTTGATCCCGTGAAATGAACGGCCGCTAGGTCTTTGTGTGCGATTGCAGTTGGGCCGATGTCTTGACCATGTCCGTATACGACGTTGATGACACCGTCTGGAAGTCCGGCTTCTTTAAGAAGTTGCAGCGACAAGTGCGCAACAAGAGATGCACTCTCGGCTGGCTTCCACACAATTGTGTTTCCAAGTACGGCTGGGCCGAATGCGAGGTTATTCATGCATGTGAAGTTGAACGGCGACACTGCGAACACGAAACCTTCGAGTGGTCGGTATTCAACACTGTTCCACGCACCTGGGAAGCTGCTTGGTTGTTCGGCGTACATCTTGAGCATGTTTTCAACGTTGTAGCGAATGAAGTCCAACGTTTCACACGCAGCATCAATGTCTGCTTGGTATGTGGTCTTTGACAGTTCCAACATCGTGGCGGCATTGAGCTTTTCGCGCCATGGACCGTGCTCCAACATGTCAGCGGCACGTAGGAATGGAGCAACACGCTCTTCCCAAGGAACCCGACTCCACCACGTTGATGCTTCGAGTGCTGCGTCAATTGCAGCTTGAGTTTCTGCAGGACCTGCTTTGTGGAACTGACCTAGTTGATGTGAATGTTCGTGTGGTGTGACGATGGGCAAGGTGCTGCCGGTGCGCACTTCCTTGCCATTGATCTCGTTGGCAATGTCGAAACTAGTGGCTCGAATATCGGCCAGGGCCTTATCGGTGCGGGCACGTTCAGTGGAACCTGCTGCAAATGTCCAGGGCATTGTTGCCTTCACAGGAAACAGTGGGGTACGGCCGTTTTTCGTTGCCATGAAGTTCTCCTTGAGATGTACACACAACATTGTGTGTTCTAGAGCCTAAGTTATGCCACGGCAACCTGTATCGCAATCTCGTGTCTTGTATCTCATACATCTACATTGATTTGAATAGCGCGGTTGCTGTAGCAATGGCGAAACCCAAGTCCTACATTTGTAGTGAAGGTTTGCGAATACGAGCGGTTTTACGCATACGTAGAGCGGGCCTTTAAGTCTGTACCTGTGAATCGAGCCCAAAGGAGGTCCCGTGGCAACCGAAGATCGAGTCATTGTTATTGGTGCAGGCATCATCGGAGCAAGTTGTGCTTATCACCTCGCAGCTCGAGGACAGCACGTTACCGTGCTCGAACAATTCGACGCTCCGGCCGAAGGTAGCACTGGTCGCTCGTTCGCTTCTGTGCGTGGTCAGTGGAGCGATGAACTCAACATCACGATTTCGTGGAAGAGCATTCAGACATACCGCGACTTCGAGAAATTGCACGGAGTCGATGTGGGCTATCGACCTACGGGCTACATGTATCTCGTGCCTGAACGCTTATGGGAAACCCAGTTGGGTCACGTTGCTTTTCAGCAATCGCATGGAGTTCCAGTCGAGTCCATTAGCTTTGAGCAAGCACAAGCAAAAACGTCATTCGTTCCCGACGGCATCGGTGGGGTGACTTGGGGTTCGGCAGACGGTGTTGTTGACCCATACCTTGCAACAAACGCATATATCGCAATGGCGAAAAAACTTGGTGCAGCATTTCACATGAAGACTGAAGTGCAAGAGATCACGCGCACCGAAAAGGGTTGGAGTGTGCGTGCTAGAGAATCGGTTTACCAAGCGGATTACATCGTGAACTGTGCAGGTGGTTGGTCAAGCGCTACTGGACAGTTAGCAGGATTTGATATCCCTGTGCATCACTACCGTCGCAATATTTATTCAACTGCACCAAACAGCACTCCCGTTCACCCAATGACAATCGATTTGAATACTGGTTTCTTTTTGCGCAGCGAAGGCGAACGATTGCTCTTTGGTTTAGCTCGCGCTGACGAACCTGTTGGTTACAACACATCAGTTGATTGGGACTGGATGGAAACCGTAATGGAAATTGGTGGCGAACGATTCCCATGGCTCCTTGATACACCGCTTGATTCATCAGGAGCATGGGCAGGAACGTATGAAATCACGCCTGACCACTTTCCCATTCTGGGAGCCCTTCCAGAAGAACCCACCTGGATTAATGCTTGTGGCTTTTCAGGACACGGAGTTATGCAGGCTCCCTATATCGGGCAGTTGATTGCTGAAGAAGTATGTGATGGAAAATCACACAGTATTGATATTGAGCCGCTGCGCATCAATCGACTTCGTGATGGCCGGTTGCGCACAGAAACTATGGTGTTCTAGTGAGCGCATCAGTAATCGCCTTGGACATCGACAATGGAATCGCTTGGATAACACTGCGCGGAATCCAAACAAAGAACTCGCTTGACGAAAGTTCTGTCGTGGACATGATTGCTGCATGTGAGCGAATCGATGCGGATCCTTCAGTTGGAGTTGCTGTTGTTACAGGCGAAGGTAATGCGTTTTGTTCCGGTGCACACACAAGCGTGCTTGCGGGTTTACGCGGCCAACCTGACGACGTAGTGCGGGCAGGACTTGGACGAATCTATGAAGCATTCACGCGAGTGCGCGAACTGACGGTTCCTACAGTCGCGATGATTAATGGAGCTGCCGTTGGCGCTGGCGTCAATCTTGCGATGGTGTGTGACATACGCATTGCAGATCGCTCGGCTGTTATCGCGTCTGGCTTTGCTCGGTTGGGGATTCACCCAGGTGGTGGGCACATGAACTTAATCGCACGAGCTACCAGCACCTCAGTTGCCAGTGCCATGGGAGTCTTCGCTCAAAAAATCGATGGAGCACGCGCGCAAGAAATCGGATTAGTGTGGGCAGCCGTTGACGCTGACGACCTTCGCGCGACTGTGACTGACATGGTGCAACATTTGGCCAAGGACCCCGAACTGGCGCGACAACTAGTTTCCACGCTACGAGAGACTGCAAACGCAGGCGTTGAGTGGCGCAATGCGTTAGACATAGAACGAGAACGCCAAATGTGGACTTTCACCCGAAGTCAAACAGGAGACTAATAAATATGTACCCGTCACTTCGCGCCAATCCTGATCGTGCTGCCTGGATCGACACGACCGCCAAGACGCTTGGTGAATTGGGAGACCGACACCGCACGACACTTGATGATGCTTCGCGAGCTTTGGAGTTTCCGCGCGAGGTATATCGAGAGCTCGGCAGACTGGGTTACCTTGGACCACTCGTGCCGACTGAATTTGGTGGCTCGGGTTGGGGAGTTGCTGAATATGTTGTCATCAGTGAAGAAGTAGGTCGTCACGGTTTAGTGTCGGGCCAGATTGCCGTCCAAGGTCAGAAGTGGCTCGTTGACTGGGGAACCGCTGAACAAAAAGCCCAGTGGCTTGGACCGATTGCCTCGGGAGAAAAAGTTTTTTCAGAATCCATCAGCGAACCAACAATGGGTTCGTCTTTTAAAAACATGAAAGCCACCGCAACGCGTGACGGTAATGATTGGATTTTGAACGGACACAAAACGCATGTGAACTTAGGTGCTGATAGTGACGTCACAATTTTTTACGGACTCACACCAGATGGCATCACAAGTTTCTTAGTCGACACATCGCTGCCGGGAGTATCTACGCAAGTCACAGACCCAATCGGTTTGCGACTCATTCGCACAGCAGATGTGTTGTTCGACAATGTCCGCGTACCTGATGCAGCGCGCATTGGATCTGTCGGTGGTGGACTTGAAACCTTCTTAAGCACGTTTAACATCAGCCGTTTAGGTAATGCATCTGAACTTATTGGGTTAGGTCGACGCGCGTTGGAGATTGCGATTAACTACGGCAACACGCGCATCGTAGGTACTGATCATGTGACTGATTTCCAAGGCATTCAGTGGATGATGGCTGATGCTTGGACCTCGCTACAAGCTGCATCGCTTGCTCGTGATCATGCTGCACTTGCTCATGAACGTGGTGAAGACATCGCGCTAGCAACAACCGTTGCCAAGCGACTTGCGATTTCTGCGGCTGAAGATGCTGTTGATACCGCTTTCTCTATGACAGGCGGTGAAGGTTTGTATCACGAGTCACCACTACTGGAAATTTCTAATGACCTACGCGTTCTCAAAGTTGCAGGTGGCTCGCAGGAAATTATGCGCAACTATATTGCGCGACGAATTCTCAAGAGTTCTGACCACGAGGGTCTTGCATGACGTCGTTAGTAAGTCGCCTCGTTGAAGAAAGTAAAAAGCGTGATTCATTAACCATTGGCGTGGTCACAGATCCGCTGCAATTAAGCGAAGCACTAGGACGCGCTGCAACTGTTGCTCGTCAATTACATGCTGAGGGTGTGAAGCCAGGCCAGAAAGTCGCGATGATAGATGCGTCATCTACGGGATATGTTGTGTCGTGGCTTGCTTGCCTGCTGGCAGGAACTCCAGTTGCGTTGATTAATCCCACGTATCCTGAAGAACTTTTGCAAGAGATGTTGGCGGTTTTCGAACCTGCGGTTGTGTGGCGAAGCGCAGACATTGCAGCCAATCGTCAAGCCGCAGTAGGCGAGATTGCTGGCTTACCCGGGCTGGAGTCGCAGTCACTCGATGTGATTTCGTACATGCACACCTCTGGGACGACGGGACTGCCGAAATTCTGTGCGCAAACAAATAGTTACTTCATTCACCTGGCTCGAGACATGGGCGCAGCATTAGAACTTACGGATGCAGACCGAGTACTTGCTCCGCTTCCGTTGTTTCACATCAATCCGATGGGCTATGGATTAATTACTGGCGTACTAGCTGGGTGCGATGTCCTGAGCGTGGAAAAGTTCTCAGCATCAGGATTTTGGCCCACTGTAAAAGACAACAACATCACCGTCATGATTTTGCATGCACCACCGGTAGAAATTCTGAAACGCGCCACATCGACCGAAGATTCTCATGGGCACACAATCCGCACTATGTTTTATGCCAATCGCGAGTTCATGCAAACATTTAATATTCCGGCTGCAGTATCGGGCTACGGCTCAACTGAAGCAGGAGGAATCTCGCACATCAAAAAGTGGTCCACGTCCGTAGGCATGCCAGATAACGCAAGTCGCTACGGTGGACCGAGTCGGCCGCAGATTGAATGGAAAGTAAATCAAGACGGATATGTATTTGTGCGCGAAACTCAAGATGGAATTCTTTTTACAGGTTACGAAACTCAAAGCGGTCTGAATTCTGCGCGAGATGCTGATGGCTGGTTTGATACGGGAGACATTGGGTCAGTGGAAAGCAACGGCGACATGATTTTTATTGAGCGTGGCGCTGAATCAATTCGCGTGAAAGGCGAATACGTGCCAATTCCGACAGTTGAAGATCGGATAAGTCCGATAGATGCGATTTCAGACTTCGCGTTGTGGAAACGTGCAAGTGCCATTGTTGATGACGAAGTTGTCCTCTATATAGTTGCCAACCAACTACCAGCTACTGAAATTGCAGCCGCGGTGGCCGACCTACCGAAGTTCATGCAACCCGTAGCAGTAGCGCGAGTTGCTGCAATTCCACGTGACGCAGCTGCTGGAAAAGTGCAACGCCGATTACTACCTGATCAGGAGGTGCTGGAATGGCAGTCGATGTAGAGCGCCACATCCCGTCGCCTGATTGGGCAACGGACATGGTTGACCTGCATGTTCACGCATCACCTAGCCTGATGCCGCGACATGGCAATGATGAACAAACTGTTTCCGCCGAGCGCAGTCTAGGTTTTTCCACCATTGTGTTGAAGGCTCATGAAGGCAGCACGGTTGATCGTGCCGCAATTGCTGGTGATGGCGTGTATGGCGGAGTTGTGCTGAACAGCGCAATCGGTGGCGCAAATCCTGATGCGGTTGAAATTGCTGCCCGACTGGGTGGCCGTGTTGTGTGGATGCCGACGGTTTCGACTGCTACGCATAAAGCAGGTGCTGCTTCGCCTGAGCTGTCCGTACATCGAGGTTTTGAACTCGCACAGGTTGACGTGATTGCGGACGGAAAAGTTTTACCCGAGTGGATGCCTGTTCTGGATGTGATTGCAGAACATGACTTGCTTTTAGCGAGTGGTCACCTAAGTACTGTCGAGACGATCATCTTTTTCGAAGAAGCTCATCGTCGCGGAGTACGGCGCTTGATGGTCAATCATCCCAAGATGCCGTTCTTGCATTGGAATGATGATGCTGCACAGGCATTGCTCAAGCTCGATGCTTATTTAGAACTAGGAATTCTTCCAGACTTACTTAGTCCACAGGACCGGTCCAGTTTCACCCTGCTTGATGTGTATCCACATGAGTTATTAGTTTTCGGCGCAGACTTAGGTCACGCGCACCACCCGAAACCAGTCGACATAACGCCACAGTGGCTGCGCACACTGGAACTTCATCTCGGTGAGGCGCAGGCTCGCGCTATTGTCACCACGAACTCACGAGGACTTTTACTATGACAACAATTGCGTTACTTCCGGGCGATGGAATTGGT
>CANFOW010000051.1 GCA_947448865.1 Actinomycetota bacterium | reverse complement strand
ATCAAAGTTGATCGCGAAGAGTTACCTGCGGTTGATTCGTTCTACATGCAAGCTACTCAAGCAATGACTGGTCACGGCGGATGGCCAATGTCGGTATGGCTCGATCACGCTCGCCGTCCTTGGTATGCCGGCACCTACTTTCCAGATGCACCTCGCCACGGAAGCCCCTCGTTTGCCCAAGTATTGATCGCGTTGCATGACACATGGACAAATGATCGCGAACGTGTCGGAGATTCTGCGGAAAGAATTATGGAGCGCATTGCCGATTTCAGCGGAGTCGACATGTCTGGCGCTGTCACTAGAGACTCGGCACTAGCCGGCGTGAAGAATGGCGTCGAAATTTTGGCGGCGGATTTCGATTTGGTGCATGGCGGCTTTGGTTCAGCACCAAAGTTTCCGACTCCGATGGCCTTGCAATTCTTACTAGATGCAAGCGGTTACTGGAATGTGAATTCGATTGATCAAGACTCACGTGCGCTAGTCATGGTTGAAAATTCTTGCGAGTCAATGGCGCGTGGCGGAATGTATGACCAGATTGCAGGTGGATTCGCACGTTACAGCGTTGATTCGAGTTGGACAGTTCCGCATTTTGAAAAAATGTTGTATGACAACGCGCAATTACTTTCGCTCTACACGAATCTGCATGTTCACACGGGTAATGAATTAGCGAAACGAGTTGCACTTGAAACTGCCGACTTCATAATTCGCGAATTAACAACGCCACAAGGCGGGTTTGCAAGTGCGCTAGATGCAGACAGCATCGATCCCATTTCAGGTGAACTTGAAGAAGGCGCTTTTTATGCGTGGACTCCAAACTCGATTCGCGAGGCTGTCGGCGTTGATAGTGAGTGGGCATGCTCATTGCTAGGTGTGAGCGAACCTGGAAATTTTGAAAAAGGTTCTTCCGTACTTCGCCGAGACCGCGAACCAGATGATCTCCAGCGATGGCTTTCGGTACGCGAACGGATGTTGGCTCATCGAGAACTTCGTCCTCGTCCAGAACGTGATGACAAGATTGTGACTGCTTGGAATGCGTTAGCCATCTCGGGATTGGTACGCGTGTCACAGGTTTTCTCAAAGCCGGAATATCTCGAAGCTGCCTTGCGCTCCGCAGACTTATTAGTCAGTGTTCATCTCGGCGCAGACATGACTCGTGCGCAACGTATGGTCCGCGTATCGCGAGATGGTGTAGCCGGAACGCACGCAATGGGAGTGCTTGATGACCAGGCATTAGCTGCGCAGGCATTTTTGGATCTGTCACAAGCAACGGGTGACTTATCGTGGCTGAAGTTAGCAAAGATTTTGTTAGACGATATCGAGGTGCATTTCATGCTCGATGGTTCATTGCTCGATAACGCAACAGATCTTCCGGGCATAGTCCCAGACGTAGATTTGCGGCCAGTGGACCCGACCGATAATGTCACACCATCAGGTTGGAGTGCGACCGTTCGTGCTGCATTGACCTATAGCGCACTGACCGGAGACATGGCTATCCGCTCTTGGGCTGAAACTTTGTTGCCACCGCTTGCCACGTTGGCTGCGTCGCATCCTCGGTTTGCAGGTAATGCTGCATGCGTTATGACAATGTGGCTTGATGGTCCACGTGAAGTTGCGCTTGCAGCCACACCAGATTCACAACTGATTGCACTCACTCCATGGGCGACTGCGCCGGGGCTGGTCTACGCAATGTCAGATGACCATCCGCTGCGCGAATCACGACCCAAAGTAAATAACTGCGACACTGCGTATGTATGTCGCGGGTTTGTTTGTGATGCGCCAACAACGGACGTTGAAGCCTTCAAGCAGGCGCTCGGTATTCGCAGCTAAACGCCAAAGCGACGGTTACGCGCAGCGAATGCTCGCAAGGCGCGAAGAAAATCAATCTTGCGGAAATTCGGCCAGTACGCTTCGCAAAAATAAAATTCCGAGTGCGCACTTTGCCACAGCAGGAATCCGCTCAGTCGCTGCTCGCCACTCGTGCGAATAACTAAGTCGGGATCTGGTTGACCTTTTGTATACAGGTGTGCGGCTATGTGTTCGATATCTAAGGTTGCAGCGAGTTCATCTATCGAGCGCCCTGTCGCAGCATGTTCACTCAACAATGCTCGAACTGCATCGACAACTTCACGGCGACCACCGTAACCAACAGCAATATTGACTAACAAACCATTTACAGATTTCGTTTGTTCTTCGGCAAGTCGAAGTGCTGAACTCGTTTGTTCGGGTAAGAGTTCCAATGCACCCACGGGATGAATAACCCACTGTTGTGCGCTCGCGAGGTCAGTCACGGTTTCTTCGATGATGCGCAAGAGTGGATCGAGTTCTTCAGCTGCTCGTGACAAGTTATCGGTCGAAAGTAGCCAGAGAGTGACAACTTCGACACCAAGTTCCTCGCACCATCCCAGGAATTCGCGAATCTTCACGCCACCAGCACGATGCCCATGGCTCGTGGGTGAGCCTTGACCAGCAGCCCAACGACGATTTCCGTCCAGGATGACACCGACATGTCGTGGGAGTTGGTCGCGCGGCAACGCCGAGGTCAAGCGATGACCATACAAGTCGTATGCAATGTCACCAGCTAAGCGTCGAAAGCGTCCCACATCTGTCAGGTTATCGCCTTGTTCGGTGTCGTGTGATTGTGTAACCAACTGTTTACCAAACCACAACATGTCTCACTCGGCGTGGCGTTGGCTACAAGTGAATACTCAGGCGTACTTTTCGATTAAGAGCAGAAGGGG
The DNA here is from genome assembly GCA_947448865.1 of Actinomycetota bacterium. Classification (GTDB taxonomy): domain Bacteria; phylum Actinomycetota; class Actinomycetes; order S36-B12; family UBA5976; genus UBA5976. The sequence continues at coordinate 5,125 of CANFOW010000051.1, read as the reverse complement.
AAGCTGCTCCTGAGTAAAACTGAAATGTGAAGTGATCGCGTGGCAGTGTCCGATATCGCAGGGTCAAAAGATTCTAAGCGCACCTATGTTCTAGACACGAGCGTTTTGCTCTCAGACCCCGCGGCGATTCACCGCTTTGAAGAACATGAAGTTGTTATCCCAGTTGTGGTCATCACTGAACTAGAAGCTAAACGCAGCCATCCAGAACTTGGTTATTTCGCCCGGTCTGCTCTGCGAGCGCTCGACGACCTTCGCATTGAACATGGTCGCCTTGATGCACCACTGCCGTTAGGTGAGTTAGGCGGGGTACTCAGAGTTGAGCTGAACCACACTAATCCCGATGCTTTGCCTGCTGGATTCCGACTTGGTGATAACGACACTCGAATTTTGTCGGTGGCTAAAAACCTGTCCAATGAAGGACGCAATGTTGTCCTAGTGAGTAAAGACCTACCGTTACGCGTCAAAGCATCAGCAGTTGGGTTAGACGCTCAGGAATATCGCGCGGAGATTGTGCCATCAAGTGGCTGGACTGGAATGTCCGAACTCACTGTGTCATCAGATGACATTGATGACCTCTATAACGATGATGTGATCGACCATGATGTTGCTCGAGAACTTCCGTGTCACACCGGGGTTGTGTTGTCATCCGATCGAGGCAGTGCATTAGCTCGAGTCACTCCTGATAAGCGCTTGCAACTCGTTCGCGGAGATCGTGAAGCATTTGGTCTTCATGGACGCAGTGCCGAACAACGAATTGCTCTTGATATTTTGATGGACCCAGATGTTGGAATTGTTTCGCTCGGCGGTCGCGCAGGAACTGGCAAGAGCGCATTGGCGTTATGTGCTGGTTTGGAAGCAGTGATGGAACGTCGTCAGCATCGTAAGGTCGTTGTGTTCCGTCCGCTGTATGCAGTGGGTGGCCAAGAACTTGGATATTTGCCTGGTTCGGAAAACGAGAAAATGTCTCCGTGGGCACAAGCCGTATTTGATACGTTGTCTGCGGTCACGAGTCCTGCTGTTATTGAAGAAATTATTGATCGTGGAATGCTCGAAGTATTGCCACTGACTCATATTCGTGGGCGCTCATTGCATGACACATATGTCATCGTTGACGAAGCACAATCACTCGAACGCAACGTGCTGCTTACTGTTTTATCTCGCATAGGCAAAGACAGTCGTGTTGTCTTGACACATGATGTCGCCCAGCGCGATAACTTGCGTGTTGGCCGTCACGATGGTGTTGTCGCAGTGGTTGAGAAACTCAAAGGTCACCCGTTATTTGCGCACGTCACCTTGACGCGTTCTGAGCGTTCACCAATTGCAGCGTTAGTCACCGAACTTCTCGAAGACTTACCGGCATAATTTTTTATTACTTAGGTGGACCAACAGTCAGATTAAGTGCGACTGGTCGCAAGGTATCGGCAAAGAAATCGTTGCCTTTGTCATCAACGACAACGAATGCAGGGAAGTCATGAACTTCGATGCGCCAGACGGCTTCCATGCCTAAGTCTTCAAAGTCGATAACTTCAACTTTGGTGATGTTGTCTTTTGCAAGGCGCGCAGCTGGTCCACCAATCGACCCAAGGTAAAAACCGCCGTTGTCATGACATGCCTGTGTCACTACGTTGCTACGGTTTCCTTTAGCAAGCATCACCATTGAGCCCCCAGCTTTTTGGAAACGATCGACGTATGCGTCCATGCGGCCAGCAGTCGTCGGGCCAAAGGAACCGGAGGCATAGCCTTCGGGAGTTTTTGCAGGACCTGCGTAATACACAGGGTGATTGCGTAAATATTCGGGCATTTCTTCGCCACGTTCCAGCATCTCAAGAATGCGTGCATGCGCAATGTCACGAGCAACAACAAGCGGACCTGTTAACGAAACTCTGGTCTTTACTGGAAGTGCAGACAGTTGTGCGCGAATACTGTCCATTGGTTGGTTCAAGTCAATGTGCACAACATTGTCATCCAGATGTACATCCGTGACCTCGGGCAAGAATCGCGCTGGATCTGTTTCCAGTTGTTCGATGTACGCACCAGTGGCATCAATCTTGACAAGTGCTTGGCGGTCAGCCGAGCACGACACTGCAATGGCAATCGGACAAGACGCACCATGACGTGGAAGGCGAATGACTCGAACGTCGTGACAGAAGTACTTTCCGCCGAATTGCGCGCCGATTCCGAAACTTTGGGTTAGTCCAAGTACTTGTTGCTCCATGTCGAGGTCCCGGAATGCGTGGCCGTCGGTTCCACCTTCGGTTGGCAAGTCATCAAGATATTTTGTGCTTGCGTATTTAGCTACTTTGAGTGCGTATTCAGCGCTCGTACCACCAACAACAATTGCGAGGTGATAAGGCGGGCATGCCGATGTTCCAATCTGACGAAGTTTTTCATCGAGAAAAGCCATAAAAGATTTTGGATTCAATACAGCTTTGGTTTCCTGGAATAGGTAACTCTTGTTCGCGCTGCCACCACCTTTTGCGATGAACAACATTTCGTAACTGTTTTCGTGGCCCGGCTTAGTGTCAGCGTAAATTTCAATTTGGGCAGGCAGGTTGTCGCCTGTGTTCTTTTCTTCCCACATAGTTACTGGTGACATTTGGGAATAGCGAAGGTTGAGTTTTTGATACGCATCAAAAATTCCGTGGCTGATATGTTCCTCGTCGTTACCTTCAGTGATGATGTTCATGCCGCGCTTTGCACTCACAATCGAAGTGCCAGTGTCTTGACACATAGGAAGCACGCCACCCGCAGCGATGTTTGCGTTCTTTAATAAATCTGTTGCAACGAATCGGTCATTTGGTGATGCTTCGGGGTCATCAATTATTTTGACGAGTTGCTCGAGGTGGCTAGTGCGCAACATGTGACTTATGTCGTGGATGGCCTCGTATGCGACTTTCCGAAATACTTCCGGATCAATGCTCAAAAAGGTACGCCCTGCGACTTCCTGGGTGCTGATTCCTTCAGTGGTGATTAACCGATATTCAGGTTCAGGGTGAGCAGCGGGCAACATGTCGGTGTACTTAAACGAAACCATATTTCTAGCCTAGACCTCATTGCGGTGATGACCCGTTCTGCCTAATCGCACTGAGCAGGGCAAGATGGTGTTGTGGCAAGTAAACCCAGAATCCGACAAGACGCCCGCGACATGGTGTGGTCTCTTGGTGCGGTATTCGCAGTAGTGGCTTTATTGATGGTCATTAACTACCGACCACACTCACAGGTTACTCAATCTGTTGACTATCCCGCGGCCGTAGAACTTGCAATGTCCCAGGCCAATTGGCCGATTTTGGTACCTGCAGCTGTGCCTGCCGGCTATACGGTGACAAGCGCACGGTTTGAAGCCGAAACCTACGGCGGCAACGGTGACACGCGTTGGTACTTGGGTTTAAGCGATGGAAAGTCTGGCTATGTGTCGATTTGGCAGTCTGATGGACGAAGCGGGAAAGTTATTGCCGCTGCCACAAACAATGCCGATTGCACGGATACGGCAGTTGTCGCAGCAGTGACGTGGCAGAAATGCGAAGTGGCAAAGCCATTGACGCGGTCTTTGGTTCACGTTGTCGACAAGCAAACAGTGGTGGTTTCAGGAACTGCGTCATGGGACGTGATCAACGCTTTTGCTGCATCGCTGGTGGAAAAAGCGCCAACGCATTAAGCAAGAGCACTTTCGTCACACCAGAGTTATAGGGTTATGAGCATGGCAACTGAAGTCACTTATGAAGAAGCGAAAACCCGCCTTGACGATGTCGTTGCGAAATTAGAAGACAAAGACTTGCCGCTTGACGACATGGTGACCCTTTGGGAAGAAGGCGAGCGCCTTGCAAAAATTTGTGAAGAGAAGTTGCAAGCAGCCCGTGCTCGACTTGAGGCCGTTCGACCAAGTGACGCCTAGTAAGTCGGATTTGATCTAATCCTGTACTTGGGCGTTGAAGTCACCGTCTGCAACGCGAACACTCACAACTTGGCCACGTGCAAGATTTTGCGCAGACCGAATTATCGAACCGTGAGAATCTCGCACTATCGAATATCCACGCTCAAGAGTTCCCTGCGGGCTAAGTGCTCGTAGCGTCGTTGCACTTCCTCGAATGTGAGCATCATTAAGGTCAAGGAAACTTTCTAGTCTTTGACGGATTGCATTGCGCACATTTGTATTACTCACGAGACGCTGATCTATTAAGACACTGGGATGAGCTAACGCTGGTCGCGCACGAAGGCGGGCAAGATCATTTTCAAGATAAGTAACTCGTGTTGTGACCAGATGAATCATTGTTGCTCGGGCATTACGCAAGTCTGAAATTTCTTGCAGCACATCAGGCACAATTTTGCGAGCAGCATCCGTTGGCGTAGATGCACGATAGTCCGCAACATAATCAATGAGTGGACGATCTTGTTCGTGACCAATTGCTGCGACGATAGGTGTGTCACAAGCAGCAACCACTCGAATGAGGGATTCGTCGCTAAATGTCATGAGGTCTTCAAAAGATCCGCCACCGCGTGTGACAACGATGACATCAATGTCATCGATAGCATCAAGCTCAGTCAATGCGTCGCTAATCTTTCGCACGGCCGTGACACCCTGAACCGGAACTTCACGAATAACAAATTCCACATCTGGCCATCGACGCTTAGCGTTCTTGACGACATCGTGCATTGCATCGCTATTTTGTCCGCAAATTAAGCCGACGCGGCGAGGTAAAAAGGGGATTGGCTTTTTTCGATCTTCGTTAAAAAGACCTTCGGCGGCTAGCAGATTACGCAAAGCCTCCAGCCGAGCCATAAGTTCGCCAAGTCCAACGGCGCGAATCTGATGAACCTTGAAATTAAGCGACCCATTTTTTGGCCACCAAGCAATTTTGGTCTGCGCAACCACTCGAGTGCCTTGGTCGAGGGCAGGGGTTATTTGCTCGAAAGCATCAGTCGACATGTGCATAGAAATAGACACATCTCGTTCAGTATCTCGAAGTTGTAAGTAGGTGAGTGCGCGAGTTTTACGCACATCAGAAACCTGACCCTCAATCCAGGCCATACCAAGTCGTCCAAGGTAATCGCCGATGAGTTGGCTGATTTGGTACACCGCAAAAGGCGTTTGCTCAGCGGCGCCGAGCTTGTTCTCGTCAGGCGTACT
>CANFOW010000050.1 GCA_947448865.1 Actinomycetota bacterium | reverse complement strand
TCCCTCTAGTACTTCAACAGACTGGCTTCGTCGATAGAAGCCGAGCGACGGGTACGGAAAATAGTCACGATGATGGCTAGACCGACAACTACTTCAGCGGCAGCTACCACCATCACGAAGAACGCCACGACTTGGCCATCCAAGGTGCCCGTGATTCGGGAAGCAGCAGCAAAGGCAAGGTTTGCGGCATTAAGCATGAGTTCAACGCTCATAAAAACAATGATTGCGTTGCGACGAACAAGAACGCCAAAAGCTCCAATTGTGAACAGGATTCCCGCTAGAACGAGGTAGTTGTTCGGATTCATGAAGTCACTTCCTTCACGGAGTCATCTGCATGTGACTGGAATTGCGTAGGTAAGGATGCCTGGGCGAATGTGCCATCTGGAAGCAACGCCGGTGTATCAACTGAGTTACTACGTGCCATGACGCCTGGATTTGGCAGCGGTGTCACTTGTCCAGACCTCGTGCGCTCACGTGATAGTTCGCTCTGTGTCTTGCGAGGCGCCCATCGCTCGCGATGAGCCAAAACCATTGCGCCAAGAACAGCTGTGATGAGCAACGCCGAGGTGGCTTCGAATGCAAGTAAGTAGCGATCAAAAATGAGGTGAGCTAACCCTTGGGCATTTCCGCCGTACCCGATGTTTTCATTTACAAGACCAACAACAGCTGGTGCCGCAGTTGCAGTAATTCCCACAATAATCAATGCGCCAAATGAAAGTCCCAGCAGAATTGCTAAGGCTCGTTGGCCCTTAATTGTTTCCAGCAATGAGTCCGATGAATCAACGCCGACAATCATGAGAACGAAAAGGAACAGCATCATGACGGCGCCGGTGTAAACAACAATCTGACTCGTTGCCAAAAACGGCGCTTCGAGTGTGAAGTACAAAATCGCAAGATTAACCATTGCAAAGGCAACCCACAGCGCACTGTGAACTGCCTTTCGAGACACAACAAGACCGAGTGCACCAATCACTGCAAAGATCGCAGTGATCCAGAAAACTACGGATTCGCCGTTCATTGCTCACCTGCCGCAATGTTCGCAGAACCTGACGTTACTTTGTTTTCGTAGTAATCCTGTTCAGTCATGCCTTCTGCCATCGCGTGTGGCGGCTCTAGCATTCCACCAAGCAGTGGCGCAAGTAAATCATCTTTGGTGTAAATCAATTTTTCGCGGGAATTATCTGCAAGTTCGTACTCGTTAGTCATGGTGAGAGCACGAGTTGGGCACGCTTCGATGCAGAGTCCGCACAAAATGCAACGCAAGTAATTAATTTGGTACACGCGTCCGTAACGTTCGCCAGGTGAGAAACGTTCTTCGTCGCTGTTGTCTGCGCCTTCAACGAGAATCGCATCGGCTGGGCAAGCCCACGCACACAACTCACAACCGACACACTTCTCAAGACCATCGGGATGGCGGTTGAGTTGGTGGCGTCCGTGGAAACGTGGTTTAGGTGGGAACTTGTCGCGCTCTTCTGGATACTGTTCGGTCGTGACCTTCTTAAACATAGATAAGAAGGTGACTCCAAATCCACGAACGATTTGTGGCAATTGTGCCATTACTGCTCCTCCCCAACTTCAATACTGGGAACCGTGAGTGGACGATGACGAGAAGGTTGTGCTTGCTGATGTGGCATCGGCGGCACAGGGAATCCACCAGCGAATGGATCGAAATCTGCACTGGCAAGTAATTCTTGACGTTCAGCTTCTAATTGCTCTTCTTTACCAGTTCGCAATTCATAGATGTATGACAAGCCAACACCGATGACGAGGACTACCGCTGCGGCAATCATGAGTGAGCGGGTGTCGAAGTTGCTGTGGTTCTTGAGTTCACGAGCAACAGCCACAATCATGATCCACACGATGGAAACTGGGATGAGTACTTTCCAACCAAACTTCATGAATTGGTCATAACGCAACCGCGGCAATGTGCCACGTAGCCAGATGAACACAAACAGGAACGCGAAAATCTTTCCGAAGAACCACAGCATTGGCCACCAACCGGTGTTTGCCTGACTCCACAAAGAGATTGGGTACGGCGCACGCCAACCGCCAAGGAACAATGTTGTTGCCATTGCTGACACCGTCACCATGTTCACGTACTCGGCAAGGAAGAAGAGTGCAAACTTTAATGACGAATACTCGGTGTGGAAACCACCAACGAGTTCGCCTTCTGCTTCTGGCAAGTCAAAAGGTGCGCGGTTTGTTTCACCGACCATTGCCGTCGTGTAAATAACAAAGGATGGCAACAACAACACGATGTACCACAAGTGTTCTTGTCCTGCGACAATCTGCGAAGTCGACATTGATGATGCGTAAAGGAATACTGCAACGAAAGAAAGTCCCATTGCAATTTCGTAACTAATCATTTGTGCACTTGAACGAAGTCCACCGAGCAATGGGTATGTCGATCCTGATGCCCAACCAGCAAGCACAATTCCGTAAATTCCCACCGATGCAATTGCGAGCACATAAAGAACGGAAACTGGGAAGTCAGTGAGTTGCAGAGGTGTCACGTGTCCCAAAATTGAAACTTCAGGTCCAAGTGGAATCACAGCAAAAGTGAGGAACGCAGTTGTAGCTGAAATTACGGGTGCAATCCAGTAGACCGCGAGGTGAACTCCAACAGGAATGATTTCTTCCTTCAAGGCCAACTTGATGCCGTCCATCAAGGACTGCAGTAAACCAAAGGGTCCTACTCGGTTTGGTCCAATGCGCATTTGCATGCGACCTACTACGCGACGTTCTGCCCAGATAGTAAGCAGTGTCATCAGAACCATGATCACGAAGATGCCAAGCACCTTGATCAAAACGACAGCTAGTGGGTCTTGACCAAAAATATTTAAGTCGCCTGATGCACCAGTACGAATCTTCACGAGGCACCTCCTGAAACGTTAACAACTGTTCCTGATGGCAGGTTTAATGCTGCACCTTCGCTATTCGCAGGAACCCACACAACTCCATCAGCCATTCCAGCTGTTTCAATAACTGGAGCAACTGCCTTAAGACCGCAACATTCAACAGTCGCCGTTGCGCCGTCAGTCAGATTGAGTTGACGTGCCGTGTTCGGGCTTACGCGAATTACAGCGACACGTGATGTTGCTGCCAAGTATGGTTCGCCTTCTTGCAAGGTTCCGAGGTCGAGCAGGTGATGCCACGAGGACAACACTGCTTGACCGGCGCCAACAGATGGGGCTGACGTGTGCGTCGCGACGAGTTCAGGCTTTGCGACTGAAGACCAGAAATCATTTGGCTTAAGTTCGCTACCCAACTCTCGAGCAATTTCACCAAGAACATCAGCGTCGCTCATTGAACCAGCAACCGGAGTGGCCACTTTGAAGGAACGATCACGACCTTCCCAGTTGCGGAATGTGCCGGCCTTCTCAGTAACAACGGCGACTGGAAGCACGACGTCAGCTATGGCTGTGATGTCTGTGTGACGAGTTTCTAGTGACACAACGAATTGCGCACGTTGCACTGCAGCAACGAGGTCGCCGTCAACGTCGTTTGCAGAAACACCAGCGATTACCAGGCCCTTAACCTGCGTACCCGCATCAGCAACAATCGCAGAAGTATCTCGACCATTAACTGGGAGTAAACCGGCATCAAGTGCGCCACGATCACCAGCGCGACGTGGAATCCAAGCGATGCGCGCTTGAGTTGTTGCCGCGAGTTCAGTAACTGCCTTAAGAAGTCCAGGTGTAGTTGCCGCACGTTCTCCAACAACAATGACGCTGCCCGGTTCGGTCAGATGGACTGATGCACCATGTACTGCAGCGACTTCCTCACGAGGACCTGCGGCAAGCAAAGTTCCCTTCATCTTGGCAAGACCTGCAGTCGTGTATGGAGCTACCGAGAACACTTTGGTACGACGAGACAGTGCAGCCTTACGCAGACGCAAGAAAACAATTGGTGATTCATCTTCAGGATCAATGCCAACAAGCAGAACAGCCGGAGCTGTTTCTAAGTCGCCGTAGGTCACATCAAGTCCGCGACCTGCAACATGATGTGCAAGGAATGCGGTTTCTTCTGCGCTTACTGCGCGAGCACGGAAGTCAACGTCACTTGTTCCAAGAACATCGCGTGCAAACGAGTTATATGCAAGCGCATCTTCAAGTGTGATGCGACCGCCGGTAAGAACTCCGGTTTGGCGACCTGTTGCTTTGAGACCTGCAGCAACGACTCGCAAAGCTTCTGGCCATGACGCCGGAACAAGATTTCCGTCTTCATCACGAACAAGAGGTGTGGTTAAACGTCCTTCGCGAAGGTACGGAAAAGCGAAACGCCCCTTATCGCAGTTCCATTCTTCGTTGACTTCAGGAGAATCCCACGCAAGACGTCGCATAACAGTTCCACGACGCACGTCAGTACGCAATGAACATCCGCTCGCACAGTGTTCGCATGCGCTTGGGGTGCTGACTAAGTCGAACGGACGCGAACGGAATCGATACTTCGCAGATGTTAAGGCGCCTACTGGACAAATTTGAATTGTGTTTCCACTGAAGTACGAGTCGAATGGCTGGTCAGCAGAGATACCGACTTGTTGCTTTGCTCCACGCTCGAGTAAATCAATGAAGTGGTCACCAGCAATTTGCTCAGCAAAGCGCGTGCAACGAGCACAGGACACACATCGTTCACGATCAAGAAGTACTTGAGCGCTGACATTGATTGGCTTGGGGAACGTGCGCTTAGTTCCGTCAAATCGCGAGTCACCACGGCCGCTAGTCATTGCCTGGTTTTGGAGCGGACATTCGCCACCCTTGTCGCAAATTGGGCAATCAAGTGGATGGTTGATGAGCAGAAACTCCATCACTCCAGCTTGGGCTTTTTGCGCCATCTCGCTGGTGTGTTGTGTCTTAACAACCATTCCCTCGGCGACAGGAATTGCACACGCAGGTTGTGGCTTGCCTTGGCCTTCAATTTCCACCAAACACATACGGCACGCAGCAACTGGTGACAGAAGTGGGTGGTCACAGAAACGTGGAATTGCAGTGCCGAGCATTTCTGCAACACGAATAATTAACGTGCCCGCAGGTACTTCAACTGCGACACCATCAACGGTGACATTTACGGTTTGCGTTGTAACAGTCATCGAGTCGCTCCAGCAAAGACGGTCGCAGCGAGCGGGTTGAATGTGTCATTCGCTGGGGTGGTTGTTGCTTGTACAAATTCATCGCGGAAGTGCTTCAGTGCAGCTGGGAACGGTGTTGCTGCTGCATCACCAAGCGCACAGAATGAACGACCAGCAATCTGGCCACACAACTCAACGACCTTTTCAAGATCACTTTCTGTGCCATGACCTTCTTCAAGACGATGTAACAAATCGCTAATCCAGTAAGTACCTTCACGACACGGTGTGCACTTGCCACATGATTCGTGTTTGTAGAACGCCAACCAACCAGCAACTGCTCGCACGACTGACGTTGTTTCGTCGAACACCATCGGAGTACCTGTGCCAAGCATTGAGCCAGCAGCTGCAATGTCTTCGTAGGTCAACGGCGTATCGAGCAAATCTGGAGTCAGCATGGGAACTGAAGATCCGCCTGGCAACCAGAACTTCACAGAGTGACCATTGCGAACACCGCCAGCGTGTTCAAGCAGTTCACGCATAGTGATACCAAGTGGTGCTTCGTAAATTCCAGGTCGGTTTACATGTCCTGAGACCGCAAACAACTTAAAGCCTGGCGACTTTTCAGTTCCAAATGAACGGAACCAATCAACACCGTTGTTCACAATGTGGGGGATGTTTGCGATTGTTTCAACGTTGTTGACACATGATGGCGAGGCATACAAGCCAGCAACCGCAGGAAACGGTGGCTTCAAACGAGGCTGGCCGCGACGACCTTCGAGTGAATCAAGAAGCGCAGTTTCTTCGCCGCAAATGTATGCACCTGCACCAGCGTGCAGAACAACATCAAGATTGAATCCTGAGCCCATGATGTTCTTGCCCAAGTAACCAGCGGTGTAAGCCTCACGGATCGCAGCGTTAACGCGACGGAAAACATGTGGGACTTCACCACGAAGATAAATAAACGCATGATTAGCACGCATTGCGAAAGACGCAATGATGATGCCTTCAATAAGTGCGTGTGGGTTGGCGAGCATTAACGGAATATCTTTACAAGCGCCTGGTTCTGATTCGTCAGCGTTCACCACGAGGTAGTGCGGCTTGCCATCATTTTGCGGCACGAAGGACCACTTCAGACCCGTTGGGAAACCAGCACCACCGCGACCACGAAGTCCAGAGTCCTTAACTAACGAAATGATGTCGTCAGGACCTTGAGCAAATGCTTTCTTGAATGCGGTGTATCCACCGTGACGCATGTAGCCACCGATTGTGTAGCTATCTTTGTCATCCCAGTGTGCTGTTAATACAGGAGTCAATGTCATTGCTTTGCCTCCGGTGCTTTGTGTCCGAGTTCTTGGGCACGACGTAAACCCGCAAGCATCAAATCATCGGCTTGACCGCCGAAGTCGACGAGCTCATCGTCAAATCCAGCTAACGTCAATTCATTTTCTTTGAATGTGCGAATGCGTGGTCCGCGAGTGCTGAGGACTTCGTCACCACGACGCAGTCCTTCAACTGCATCAATTGCAGATTGTGGTGTCATGTTGTCTAGAAATTCCCAGTTAGCAGTCATGACAGGTGCATGTGTGCAAGCTGCCTGGCATTCAATGCGCTCAAGGGAAATTTTTCCATCATCTGTGACTTCATCATTTCCGATACCAAGTCGTTCGCAGAGTGTCGACCAAATTGCGTCGCCTCCGAGAATTCCGCAGCCAGGGTTAATGCAGACACCGATGTGAAATTCACCTACGGGCTTGCGGTGGTACATCGTGTAGAACGTAGCAACTGCCGCAACATCAGCAGTCGTGAGTCCGAGAATTTCGGCGCAAAACGCAATACCGTCAGCGCTAACAAATCCTTCTTCGCTTTGCACTAAGTGCAACAGTGGAAGGAGTGCCGAGCGAGATTGCGGATACCGCGAAATAATTTCGCCCGCGCGTTCACGCGTGAGTTCAGAGAAGGACATCTAGCGATCCACTCCCCCCATGACGGGGTCAATCGATGCAACAGCGGCGATGACGTCAGCAATCTGTCCGCCTTCGCACATTGCTGCAGTTGCCTGCAAATTAGTAAACGACGGGTCACGGTAGTGCACGCGGTAAGGACGGGTTCCACCATCGGAAACCATGTGTACTCCAAGTTCGCCGCGGGGAGATTCCACAGCGCTGTAAACCTGGCCGGCTGGAACCGAGAAGCCTTCAGTCACAAGCTTGAAATGGTGAATGAGCGCTTCCATAGATTGACCCATGATGAGTTTGATGTGCTCAAGTGAATTACCTTGACCATCAGAACCAATCGACAATTGCGCAGGCCAAGCAATCTTTTTGTCTTCAACCATTACTGGTCCAGGCTTCAAGCGATCAAGGCACTGTTCCACAATATTGAGGGACTGTTCCATCTCAGCAAGACGAATCAAGAAACGTCCGTAGGCATCACTTGTTGTTTGAGTGCACACATCAAATTCGTAATTTTCGTACCCGCTGTATGGAGCAGACTTTCGCAAATCGTGTGGCAATCCTGTAGCGCGAAGCACAGGACCTGTGACACCGAGTGCCATACATCCCGCGAGATCGAGATAACCGACTCCAGATGTACGAGCCATCCAGACTGAATTATCAACAAGCATGTCCGATGTGTCTTTGAGACGACGTGGGAGGGACTTCACTGCATCGCGAATTTTTTGTTCAGCGTCAGCAGGTAGGTCTTGCGCGACACCGCCAGGACGAATGTAAGCGCTGTTCATGCGTAGCCCGGTGACTAGCTCGAACAAATCAAGGATTGTTTCACGCTCGCGGAATCCAAAAATCATTGCTGTGAGCGCACCAAGTTCC
>CANFOW010000049.1 GCA_947448865.1 Actinomycetota bacterium | reverse complement strand
GTCGAACAAGCTCCTGTGCGTGAGTTGTTCTACCAACCTCAAATGCCGTACACGTGGGGACTTCTTGCATCTATTCCGCAGGTTCAGGAAAAGCGCGCTCAACTCGATCCCATTCCAGGTTTACCGCCATCGCTAATTCACTTACCGAAGGGCTGCGTTTTCGCACCACGTTGTGTTTTCAAGGACCAAGTGGGAAATCATCAATGTGAAACGACGCGCCCTGCGTTACTTGACGTGTCACCGGAACACTCGGCTCGTTGCCACTTGACCGAATCGCAACGAATCGCAATACGTACGGAACGCAAGATCGGAAAGGTTAACTAAATGTCTACTCCGATTTTAAAAGTGACTGGTCTTCAGAAATATTTTCCTATCACCAAAGGTACGTTTGTTAAGAAGCACATTGGTGATGTGCGAGCTGTTGATGGAATCTCACTTGAGGTATTCCCAGGAGAAACGCTCGGTCTTGTAGGCGAATCAGGCTGCGGTAAATCCACGGCTGGTCGCACCATGTTGCGACTACTCGAACCGACGGGCGGAACTATTGAATTCAATGGTCGCGATCTCACACAAGTCGGTAAGCGCGAACTTGTTTCGATTCGTCGAGAAATGCAAATGATTTTTCAAGATCCGTATTCGTCCTTAAACCCTCGCCATACGGTGGGAACGATTATTGGCGCGCCATTTGAAGTCCAAGGAGTCAAACCCGAAGGCGGAGTTATGAAAGCGGTCCAGAACATCATGGATCGTGTGGGCTTGAACCCTGAGCACTATAACCGCTATCCCAATGAGTTTTCTGGTGGTCAACGTCAGCGCATTGGTATTGCGCGCGCAATTGCGTTGAAGCCAAAGCTGATTGTGTGTGACGAACCTGTGTCGGCGCTCGATGTGTCTATTCAGGCGCAGGTTCTTAACCTGCTCGATGATATTCAAAACGAATTCGGCATTGCCTACGTTTTCGTCGCTCACGACTTGTCGGTCGTGCGCCATATTTCTGATCGTGTTGCGGTTATGTACCTTGGCAAGATTATGGAATCCGCTTCACAAAATGATTTGTACACCGCACCATTGCATCCGTACACACATGCGCTTCTTTCGGCAGTGCCCATTGCTGATCCAGACCGCGAGCGAGCACGTGAACGCATTATTTTGAATGGCGAATTGCCTAGTCCAAGTAACCCACCGAGCGGTTGTGTGTTTAACACACGCTGTTGGAAAGCAACAGAACGCTGCTTGACCGAGGTACCTGAATTACGTGAACTTGCTCCAGGTCACATGGTGGCATGTCACTTCCCTGAAGACACAAAGAGTGCCACACATGTAGCTAGCGGAGACTTCGTTTCGAACTAGAGATTCGACTCAAAGAAATCAAGTGTCAACAGCATGAGGTTTTCAGCAACTACTTCTTGTGGAGTCATGTGAGTGACACCGGACAATGGCAGAACTGTGTGTGGCTTGCGATGAGCCAAGAGTTCTCCCGATAGCCCCAATGTGTGTGCAGACACAACATTGTCATCTGCCAAGCCATGGACCAGCATCAAAGGTCGCGTGAGATCAGCAGCACGGGTCAGCAGCGAGTTAGCTGCGTACACCTCAGGTACTTCGTTGGGATTACCCAAATACCGCTCTGTGTATGCCGTGTCGTACCACTTCCACTCGGTCACAGGCGCACCCGCGACGCCCACGTGGAACACGTCTGGGCGCTCCATGACGGCAAGGGCAGCCAAGTAACCGCCAAATGACCAGCCCGTTATCCCAACGCGTGTGTCATCAACATCATCGGGGAATTGCGCGGCAACGTGCTGTAGTGCGCTGACTTGATCGTCAATAACTGGCTGGACAAAGTCGTGGTAGATGCTGCGATCCCAGATTGGACCGCGCCCTGGTGTACCGCGTCCATCAGCGATAACCACGATGTAACCCTGGTCGGCAAACCATTGGTCTTCAACGTAGATAAGTGCGTGGTTCAGCACTTGAGCGCCATGCGGTCCTGCATATGGACGCATAAGCACGGGAAGTTTCTTACTTCCCATGACGTGTCCGGTCGGGAAAAGGACTGCAGTATTGACGTTGTGCGGACCCGTCTTGAGGTAAGTCACATTAGGGACAACGGGCGAAGCCTCGGCATGTGTGGCAAATGAGTGCACGATTGTGCCGTTACTTTCAAGGTCATAGCGTCGAGACAAATCGTGCAACGCGGATGAGACCACAATCTGGAAGGTATTGTCACCATTCGCGACCGGTGTTGAACTCGATGCGCAACTATTTTCAGTGAGCTTGGTGATAGAACCGTCGAAATTAATTCTTGTCACATCACGATCCGTTGCATTGTCGGTTGTCACGGCAATGACGTGATCGTCATGAACGGAAATTAATGACATGACTTGTAATCCCACAGGACTGACCACTTTGTCGCCGATGACAATCGCGCGTGTGTCTATCTCACTTAAGTCTTCGACAGTGACTAATTGATTGTTGAACCACTGTGGTTGGCCTGGGATGACATCAAGGAACTTATTGTCAGAGATAGATTTCACTGTCAAAAGTTCTGTGCCACTGAGCGAGCAAATTCGAAATTCTTTTTGGTCACGCGTCGATAATGTGATTAAAGCATCATGACCTTCGTGCCAGTGAACAGACACGAGGTATTCATATGTGGAATGGTCCCACTCAATCTCTTGAGACTCACCAGTCAAAGAAAATCTATGTAACGAAATATCTGCGTTTGTAGTTCCGGCAGCAGGGTAGCGATGCTCTCGTGGTTCGACGGCTGGAGTTGCTGCATCGCTTAGCCACCACACATTCACATCGGATTCATCGATGCGTTCCACGATAAGTTCGTCACTCATGGGCGACCACCACAGACCGTGCATTCGGTCAAGTTCTTCAGCTGCTATGAAGTCCGCAAGTCCCCAACTCACATGTGGTTGCTCTTCTTGAGTCAGCACGCGCTCGTCGCGACCGTCAATGCCACACACATGAACATGGCGTCCCGTGCTCCATGCGACTTTGGTGCCATCAGGTGACATGCGTGGATCAATAATGGGACCGGTCACTTCACACTCATTCAACGTGTCTGTCACGACGTTGTATGTGAAGAGTTGTCCTGCTAAGGCAAACGCTAATTGAGTTCCATTGCTATTTGCCGAGTAAGAAGTGATACCCGATGTTGTTTCGCGCATGCGTTCGCGACGAGCGCGTTCTGCGGCGGGAATGTTGTCACTGTCTTCAAGCAGGGTGCGTGGGTTGACGGCTTCACGCTCGGTCATTGTTGCAAGATCTAGGACCCAGAGGGAATTGACTGCATCTCGTCCATGTGACGAGCGCAGGAACGTCACGAACTGTGCATCGTCAGTGAGCGCAAACGAGCGCGGCGCACCGAGCTGGAAGTTACGAGTTGCCGCTTTTTGCCGTGGAAAGGATTCGGTCATGCACCGATACTGCCACGCCTCGTCGGACTTCGTCGGGTCTGGTCTCGTACAGTTGGCTTATGTCGCAACGTCTACTCCTAGTCCATGCTCACCCTGATGATGAAACCATTGGATCAGGTGCAACGATGGCGAAATATGTCGCCAGTGGCGCCCAGGTGACTCTCGTAACCTGCACGTTAGGTGATGAAGGGGAGATCTTGCTTCCTGACTTAGCGCACTTAGCAGCTGACCAAGCCGATGATCTCGCGAGCCATCGTTACGAAGAATTAGGTCTTGCAATGAAGGAGCTTGGAGTAACGGACTGGAGAATTCTCGGCGGCCGTGGCGCATATCGAGATAGCGGCATGATGGGTACTGAGCCCAACAATCGTCTCGATACGTTTTGGCAAGCAGATCTGCTCGATGCATCACGACACTTAGTAGCCATCATCCGTGAAGTTAAGCCACAGGTTCTTGTTACCTACGACGACTTTGGTGGCTACGGTCATCCAGATCACATCAAGGCGCATCGGGTAGCCACCTACGCCATGGCGCTGGCGCAAGCACAGTCCTTTGCTCCAGAACTGGGAAGTCCTTGGGAAGTTTCGAAAGTGTATTGGACAGCATTTCCCATCAGCATTATTCGTGCGGGCATGGAAATGCTCAAGAGCATGGGTGATGAAACAGAGTTTGCTGCGCAAGACGTTGATGATATGAACTTTGCTTGCCCCGATGAATATGTGACGACTGCGGTTCATGCTGATGAATTTGCTGACCAAAAAATGGCAGCGATGCGGGCTCATGCGACTCAGATCAATACTGAGGAAGGCTTCTTTGCATTATCGAATAACCTCGGCTCGCAGGTGATGGGGACTGAATATTTCCGACTGGTCAAAGGTCAGGTTGCAGGACCTGTTGACGAACTAGGCCGGGAAACAGACCTATTTGCAGGAGTGACTGATGCGTAAGCTCGCAATATTTCTCACAGGTTTAGCTGTAGGTTTCATCGTCGCGGCAGTGGCAGTATTCGTTGCTGCAGATCGAGTAACTTTTCTCGGCGTCAAAGTTTCTTATGGTGTTGTTTTGGCAGTTGTCTGGATTTTGTTGGTTCAAGCCTGGCTGGCTCGATTTTTCCAAACAAAGTTAGCTTCCGCAGGAGTGGCACTGGGATGGATTGGTGGCACAATTCTGATGGGCTTGGGCACGCATGCAGGCGATACTGCGTTACCTGCCGTTACTCGTTCAACGGTCTATTTGATTTTGGGCGCCATAGCAGTTGCAATGGGCTCGATGCTTCCCGTACTTCGCAAGCCAAGTGAGAAACTGTAACGTCGCTAAGCAATTTCATCGCCGAGGCGGTACGGTTGGATAAGTCTTGTGGCGCTTACTAGCCACAAAACGACTCGAAAGCTCTAGGAAGGACTGTTATGACATACGTCATCGCGCTACCGTGCGTAGATCTTAAAGACAAGGCATGTATCGAAGAATGCCCAGTCGATTGCATTTATGAAGGCGACCGCATGCTGTACATCCAGCCTGACGAGTGTGTTGACTGCGGAGCTTGCGAGCCAGTTTGCCCAACCGAAGCAATTTTTTACGAAGATGATCTTCCTGCGAAGTTTGCAGAATTCAAAGACATCAACTCAGCATTCTTCAGCACACTGGGATCACCTGGTGGCGCTGCAAAGACCGGTGCAACAAGCAACGATCCAGAAGTTGTTCGCGCACTGGAACCACAGGAGCACTAGTTCTTGATTAGTCCGATTGCATTTGGGTTACCGGATTTTCCTTGGGACCGCATTGCATCCGCTGGTGAACGTGCTCGACAACACAGTGATGGGATTGTCGATCTTTCAATCGGAACTCCAGTTGATGACACCCCTGTTCTGATTCAACAAGCGCTCATTAAGTCTGCTAACGCGCCGGGCTACCCGACAGCAGCCGGCCTTCCGCAATTGCGTGATGCTTGGGTGCATTGGGCGAAGCGATCCACGAACGCACATCTTTCGGTTGATGATGTGTGCCCGCTCCTCGGTTCAAAAGAACTTGTGGCCTGGCTCCCAATACTTTTTGGTTTGAATGCAACAAGTATTGTTGCTATTCCAGAATTGGCATATCCCACGTACGCGGTCGGTGCACTCATGGCGGGTGCGTCATATGTTACGTACACAGATGCACAATCAATCCCTGACAATGCGTCCTTGATTTGGGTAAATACGCCAAGTAACCCAACAGGACAAGTTCTCAACGCCCAAGAATTGCGAGACATCGTTGAACGCGGCCGAGCTCTAGGAGCTCCGATTGTGAGCGACGAGTGTTACATCGAACTGGGATGGGAAGCCGAACCCATTTCTGTGTTGCATCCTGATGTCTGCGGCAATGATCTGACTGGTTTACTCGCTGTGCATTCGTTGTCCAAGCGCAGCAACTTAGCTGGCTATCGATCAGGCGCCGTGATGGGAGACCCGGCCTTGATTGCCGCAATCGTGTCGCTACGCAAACACGCTGGCATGCTCATGCCGTTTCCGATTCAGCATGCCTCGATAGCGGCGCTTGGAGATGATGACCATGTTCACAAGCAAAAAGAGATTTACCGTGCCCGTCGAGCAGTACTGCAGCCCGCACTTGTTGCCGCAGGATTTGTGATTTCGCACTCAGAAGCCGGGCTGTACCTGTGGGCCACTCGTGGCGACAACTGTTTAGTCACGGTGAACGAACTTGCGCAAATTGGCATACTTGTCGCGCCTGGTGACTTCTATGGACCTGCCGGAGACAATCACGTGCGCATGGCACTGACGGCAACAGACGAGCGCATCCAGGCTGCTGCCAGCCGATTGATGGCCAGCGCCCGTTAGTTGCGTGCCTTGACGGCTAGTAGGTTTGTCTTATGGCAGATGTGACTCTCAACCACCAAGGTGGTTCGCTCGAACTTAAAGAAGTTCCAGCATCGGTAGGCTCCGGCGGACTCCTCATTGGAAACCTATTAAAAGAGACTGATCACGTCACGCTCGACTACGGCTTTATGAATACCGCCTCGTGCACATCAGCAATTACATTCATTGATGGCGACAAAGGCATTCTGCGTTACCGCGGATATCCCATCGAACAACTTGCAGAAAATAGTTCGTTCCTTGAAACTTCGTATCTTCTGATTTACGGACAGCTGCCCACACCAACTGAACTCGTTGCATTTGAAGAACAAATCATGAAGCACACAATGGTGCACGAAGACCTGCGTCGATTCTTTGATGGCTTCCCTCGTGATGCTCACCCAATGCCAGTTCTCAGTAGCGCAGTGAGCGCATTGTCGACGTTTTATCAGGATTCACTTGATCCATTTGATGAGCGCCAGGTTGAAATTTCTACGATTCGTTTGATGGCAAAACTTCCTACGCTTGCTGCCTACGCGCATAAGAAAACTGTTGGTCAGCCTTACATGTACCCAGATAACAGCTTGGGATATGTATCGAACTTTTTGAGCATGACGTTCGGAGTTCCGGCTGAGAAGTACATCGTTGATGAGTCAATCGTTAAGGCTCTGGACATGTTGTTTATTCTTCACGCTGATCACGAACAGAATTGTTCGACCTCAACAGTGCGCATGGTGGGATCGTCACAGGCAAATCTTTTTGCGTCTGTTTCTGCTGGTATTAACGCGCTCTTTGGACCATTGCACGGTGGTGCTAACCAAGCAGTTCTTGAAATGCTTGAAGACATTCATGCATCGTCTGATGATGTCGATACCTTCATCAAACGAGTCAAGAACAAAGAAGACGGCGTTAAGCTCATGGGATTTGGTCATCGGGTTTACAAGAACTACGATCCACGCGCTGCCCTCGTGAAAAAGCATGCACACGAAATTTTGACTGCTCTTGGCGTTAATGATCCGTTATTTGACATTGCGTTACGACTCGAAGAAGTTGCTTTGGCAGATGAATTCTTTATCGAACGTAAGTTGTATCCGAATGTTGATTTTTACACAGGTTTGATTTATCGCGCGATTGGTTTCCCAACCCGCATGTTCACTGTGCTGTTTGCAATGGGACGTTTGCCTGGCTGGATTGCACAGTGGCACGAAATGATTTCCGATCCGGAAACCAAGATCGGTCGTCCACGACAGGTTTACATTGGCGAGCCAGAACGCGATTACCCAAAGCGTTAATAGACAGCTCTGAGCGAAACCGTTAGTCGACAGCGCTGAGCGAAACCGTTAGTCGACAGCGTTAATAGATAGTGTTTCTAGTTCGAGTGAAGCACTGCGTTTAAGCCGCCCCACGTTCCTTCGCGAGGTGTAGCTTCTAATGCGCCGGTAACGGAATTTCGTCGGAATAGTAATCCTGAGGCACCCGAAAGTTCACGCGCCTTCACGATTGTGGCATCGGGCAGCGTGATTTTTGAACCACCTGTTATGTAACAACCGGCCTCAACGATGCTGTTGTCGCCGAGAGAAATTCCAACTCCAGCATTGGCTCCAATCAAACACGCTTTACCGATTGTGATGACTTCTTTGCCGCCGCCGGACAGTGTGCCCATAATGCTCGCGCCACCACCAATGTCAGAACCGTCTCCCACAACAACGCCAGCTGAAATACGACCTTCGACCATGCTGGTGCCAAGAGTTCCAGCGTTGAAGTTAACGAATCCTTCGTGCATGACGGTAGTTCCACTTGCTAAGTGAGCGCCCAAACGACCTCGATCTGCGTCGGCGATACGTACTCCCGATGGTGCAACGTAGTCGACCATGCGTGGGAACTTGTCGATGCCAAAAACGGTGAGGTGATGGCCTTTAGCGCGAGCTATAAGTTGCGTTTCGGTGAGATGATCAAGCGTCACTGGACCTAGAGATGTCCATGCAATGTTT
>CANFOW010000048.1 GCA_947448865.1 Actinomycetota bacterium | reverse complement strand
GTACTGCGACCGCACTGAGCCTGGGTCGCAATGTAGCGGTCTACGAGATTGTGATTAACGATGAGCGCAGCAAACTCATCTGCACTACGCGGCTTACTTGCCTATTGCGTGACGCAGCACAATCTCAGGATTAGTAGCACCTTCTTGTCTACGGCGCATACGGGCCACAACAAGCCGGCGCGGTTCAACGGAAATCTTCTTGCGCAGCAATCCAACTTCAGTGACGCGATTGGTAGCGATCGGCGCAAAACCAAGTCGAGCAAAAAATCGATTCGCTTCTCGCGATTGCGGAGGCACTGAAACAACAATGCTGGTGCATCCCCAGTTGTCTGCAGATTGCAACGCTGCGTTCAGTAGGGCTTTAGCAACCCCACGGTGGCGATAGGACGACAACACGTGCAAACCGCTTACTTGAATCCCAGCTGCCTCAGTCCAGGTACCGACATCCGTGAGCGCAACGCACGCAACACCGACTGCCGAGTCGTTATCCCACGCAATCACCATGCGGAAACCATTCTGAGCAAGCGATAACTCAATGCGACTGATCAGCGCGTCAACCGTTAAACCGAGGGACTCTGCCTGGATTTCTTCCCACATGGGCATGAGGGCAACCAGATCGTCTAAGACAACGTCCCGAACCTGCAAAGCCACATACTTACCGTAGTACCCGTGCCGCAAGACCCGCCACCGCTTACCAAAAGCCCGCAAAGAACCGTTAGGTTACAGGTATGTTTATAGGCTCTGGCACAGTAATTAACGTCATCGCAGTACTCCTTGGCTCCGCGCTAGGCGTCACAATTGCCCACCGGCTCAATGACTCGGTCCGCAATGTTGTTACAGATGGACTAGGACTCATCACTGGCTTAGTTGCCGCATTGTCTATCTCAAGCATCACCGATCCACATTTAAAAGAACACCTCGGCCAAGGTCGCCCAGTTCTCATTGCGTTGGCAAGCATTGTGTTAGGCGGAATCGTCGGAACAAGTATTGGCATCGAACGACGCCTTGACCAGCTCGGAGACCGACTCAAGCGCCGACTCAGTGGCGATTCCGAATCACCATTCACTGAAGGATTCGTTTCAGCGTCATTGCTTTTTTGTATCGGCCCGCTCACAATTCTCGGATCTATTACCGATGGCCTAGGCGGCGGAAACGAACAACTCGTACTGAAATCAACGTTGGACTTTTTTGCTGCAATGGCTTTTGCGGCAGCGCTTGGTTGGGGTGTCGCTGCATCTGCATTGTCCGTCGGTGTAGTTCAAGGATCACTCACGGTTTTGGGTCTGTTTCTTGGCAACTTCATGAGCGACATTCAAGTAACTATGCTGACAGCAACAGGCGGACTCTTGCTCATGGGTATTTCGCTAAGACTCCTCGGAATTAAGCAAGTACCAGTAGGCAACATGCTTCCAACGCTCTTTATCGCACCCATCTTGGTAGCACTTCTCGCGCATTAACACAGTGAACATTCGCTCACAACACACATGTGGGCGATGCAATCCGAAGATCGCACCGCCCACATGTAGTGAACTTAGTCGTGCTTAACCGCCTAGGTATGCCTTAGCAATAGCTGGGTCGGTAGAAAGTTGCTTAGCATTGCCTTCGAGCTTGAGATGACCAGATTCCAAAACGTAGGCGTAGTCGGCAATACGTAACGCCGCCAAAGCATTCTGTTCAACTAGAAGAATCGTTGTTCCCTGTTCACGAATCTTTTGAATCGTTTCAAAGATCAGGTCAACAAGAACTGGTGCCAGACCCATTGATGGTTCGTCAAGGATGAGCAACTTAGGCTGACCCATCATTGCTCGAGCCACGGCGAGCATCTGCTGTTCTCCACCTGACATGGTTCCCGCACGCTGGGTGATGCGTTCACGCAAACGTGGGAAGAGATCAAGAACCTGTTCGCGCGATTCTTTAATTCCGGCAGTGTCCTTACGCAAGAATGCGCCAAGATCAAGGTTCTCGTCCACGGTCATGCGAGGGAAAATGCGTCGACCTTCTGGCGACTGGCAAATTCCCAACTTCACAATTTCGTGTCCAGGCTTACCTGAAATGACTTCACCCTTGAACTCAATTGACCCGTTCTTGGGGTGCAACAAGCCACTGATTGTGCGAAGGGTCGTTGACTTGCCAGCGCCATTGGAACCAATGAGAGTGACAATTTCGCCTTCGCGCACTGAAAGGGTTAAACCTTTGACAGCTGTAATAGCGCCGTAAGCCACCGTGATGTCTTTGACATCAAGCATGACTGGTGAGTTTTTACGTTCAGTTGACATTCTGGCTCGCTTCCGATCCACTCTTGCCGAGGTAAGCCTCGATGACTCGTGGGTTGTTCTTAATCTCAGTTGGAGAACCTTCAGCGATTTTCTCGCCCTGGTCCAAAACTGTGATGCGTTCCGATACCTGCATAACAACGCTCATGTCGTGTTCGATGAGCAAAATGCTCACTGCGCGTTCTGAACGTAGACGGTGAACGAATTCAACGAACTGTGCAGATTCATTCGGGTTCATACCTGCTGTTGGTTCGTCAAGAAGCAGCACCTTCGGACGCAGTGCAAGTGCACGTGCAACCTCAAGTCGACGCTGATCACCGTAGGACAAGTTACGCGCATACTCGTGCGTTGTCTCTCCCACACCAACGAAATCAAGTAGCTCTTGAGCGAAATCGCGAGCTTCTGATTCTTCTTGGCGTTGCTTCTTGGTCTTGAATGTGGTTGCGAACACGCCCGCCTTCATGTGTGAGTGCATGGCAACCATGACATTTTCCTGCGCCGTCATCATTCCGAACAAACGAATGTTTTGGAATGTGCGAGCAACACCACCGGCAGCGATCTTGTTTGGTGACAACCCAGTGATGTCCTTGTCATCAAAGATGACTTGACCTGAGGTTGGCTGGTACAAACCAGTTAATACGTTGAAGAACGTTGTCTTGCCGGCACCATTAGGACCAATCAAGCTCACAATCGAGCCTTCTGGAATCGCGAACGATACGTCATTAACAGCTACTAGACCACCGAAAACAACTGAAATGTTTTGGGCATCAAGCACTGGCTTATTAGTGAGACTCATGGTGATGATGTCCTTCCAGCTTAATTTGGTCAGTTACATTCGAAACATCTGCAAATTCATCTTCGTGCATGATCAAGCGAACGCGCGCTTCAGGAATGAATCCTTCGCGACGGAACAACATCATCAGTACGAGCAGAACGCCGAAGATAAGGAAGTTAAAGGACGGGAAGTCAACATTCATGCCAGTTGCAGCATTGAAAATCTTTCCAATTTGCACAAGGCCTGTGTTGTTAATCCAGGCCAACAAAGTGGCTCCGAGCATAACTCCCCACACGTTACCCATTCCACCGAGAACGACCATCGACAAAATAATGATCGAAATCTGGAAGTTGAATCGCTCCGCATAAACGCCACCGATAAGAGTTGCGAATGCAACACCACCGACGCCACCCGCGGTTGCACCAACTGCGTATGAGGCAAGCTTGGTGCGCATGAGTGGAACACCCATCATGCTGGCAGCAAGTTCATCTTCACGAATCGCAAGCCATGCACGACCAAGGCGACCGTCACGTAAACGCAGTGACAAGAAAATCATCATTCCGGCAAGCGCTGCGTACAACAGGAACTTATCTGCCAGCGCGAATGGTCCAAACTCGAAACCGAAAATCTTGATGTTGTCGACTGGGTTAATGCCCTTTGAACCATTGGTCATGTTGAAACCACCAATGTTTTCGCCGTTGACCATGAACTGCGGAATGATTTCTCCGAAGCCCAAGGTAACGAGAGCCAGGTAGTCACTCTTGAGTCGCAAGGTCGGGGCACCAATAATGACACCCCAGATTGCTGTGAAGATACCGCCAGCAATCAAAACCAAGAAAACGTTTAAGTGGATACCGTGTGGCAAACCTTTTGCAGGATTGCCACCGAACTTGAAGGTGACCTGGTCAAAGAATCCACTCATGAGCCAACCAGCTACGTATCCACCAAGTGCCCAGAACGCTACATAACCAAGATCAAGCAAACCGGCGTAACCCACGACGATGTTAAGTCCTAGAGCCATCAGGATGAAGACCATGATTTCACCCATGGAAGTCAATGACAGCCATGTGTTGAAAGCGACCTTGACCTGCATAGGTGCTACGGGAATGTAGAACTTGTTGATGACGTAAATCAACACGACAGCGATAATGAACCCGCGGGTCCAGCGACGGTTTTGACTGCTGGACTGTTGAGCTAGCGATTCACCACTGACTGCAACGGATTGCTTTTCTTTACGCAATTTCGCACCTTTAGCCACAATTACACCTTCTCTGTTGTTGCTTTGCCAAGCAGACCTGCAGGGCGGTAGACCATCAGAAGAATCAAGATCGTGAACACCATGGTTTGTGACCACTTCTGGCCTGGACCAAACGGCAAACCATCATTGAAGCCTTGAATCAAACCGATGAGGAATCCACCGAGCACAGCTCCATTGAGATTTCCCACTCCGCCAAGTACCGCAGATGTGAAAGCAATCAAACCAAGCTGAAAACCTAAGTTGTACGCGACGGTTCCATATGACTGCGCGAACATAAGTCCTGCTGCGCCAGCCATAGCGCCACCAAGTGCGAAAGTAAAGGAGATCGTCTTGTTGACATCGATACCCATCAAGCGTGCTGCGTCTTTATCTTGCGCAGTAGCTCGCATAGCGCGACCCTGACGGGTTTTGTTCACGAGAGTTACCAAGATGACAAGAAGTGGAATGGTCAGACTCACAACAATCAGCGCTGTGTAAGGAACAACCACACCTTGGAATTCAAAAGACGTATTTGGAAGAATGGTTGTGAAGTTACGTGGGGCTGAACCGTTCCACTTCAAACCAATGAACTGCAAAATGAATGACATACCCACGGCAGTAATCAACGGTGCAAGTTTTGGTGCATCACGTAATCGTCGATAAGCGAGTCGCTCAATAACAACGTTGATCGTGGCACAGAATGCCATAGCGATGACTAAGGTCAGCGCGAGTAAGCCATAGTTGCGAGCGCTACCGCCTTCGGCAGCAAGAAACTTTGTCAGGAAGAAATAACTGAACACTGCGCCAAGCATGAACAAGTCGCCGTGAGCAAAGTTGATGAGTTCGATAATGCCGTACACGAGCGTGTAGCCAAGCGCGATGAGTGCGTACAACGCACCGTTGCTTAAGCCGGTGATGCCGACTGTGAAGAACTGAGCTGGACTGCTAATGAGATTTCGTCCGAGCCAATAAACAACAACGATACCGAGCATGAGCATTGATACACGAGTGAGAAGTTTTCCGACATTTACCGAGGCACGAGGTGCACTAGCCGTTGTTGACGCCATCGTCTGCGGTCTCCCTAAGTGAGTAAGTACTTGCTATGAGAAGTTATCTAACACTATATATCCTGCTTTTGGCAGGAATTAGGCGGTATTAGTCGTGTGACTAATACCGCCTAATCTGGATTTACCCTGATTTAGGTATTAAGAGTTACTTAATGTCCCAAACCTGAAGGTCAGTTTCCGCTCCACCAGTCATTGTCTGGATGGTTACTGACTTCTTGTCTACGTCACCAGTTGCTGGATCGATACAGAAGCCAACACCAGTGATCGACTCAGCGTCGGTCAAACATACTGGAGTTGATCCACCGAGCAGAGCGGCGTTAACACCCTTGCGGGTACCATCCGATGCTGCGATTGCCTTCATGATGATCTGCATTGCCGAAGCGCCGTAGATTGAGTATGAAGACGCTGGGTCTACACCGTACTTGGTCTTGTAGTCAGCGATGAACTTGCCACCGTTGCCACCAGCCTTGACCATGCCGTTGAGTGACTTACCAGCGAATGACATGTATAGTCCTTCGCCTTCTGGCATGCCCTGAAGATCTGGGTAACCGGAGAAGCCATCTGGTGCCATCTTGAAGAAGGTCTTGTTGTCGCCAAGTACAGCAACTGAGTCCTTCATCAACTGTCCACCATTGTTGTCGTAGATACCGCCGAAGAAGACACAGTCAGCGCCAGCTGCCTTGATCTTCTGGAATAGAGCGGTGTAAGAAGGCTGCTTTGCGTCCCAACCTTCGTTGATGACTACAGTTCCACCTTGCTTTGCAAATTCGTCAGCGAATGCCTTAGCAATACCTTGACCGTAGGTCTGGGTGTCGTTAAGAACAGCACACTTGGTGACTTTGCGATCCTGGAATGCGAATTGAGCATCTGCAGTTCCCTGGTAGATGTCGTTAGGAATTACGCGAGCGTAGTTACGAACGCCACTTGGGTAGAACTTCTCAGGCTCGCCTGGATCCCAAGCAACTGTAAGACCTGGGTTGGTGTTCGCGTGCGAAACCATCAGCATCGGACCAGTTGGGTCCTGGTTAAGAACTGGAAGTTCGATCTTTGCACAACCGGAGTTGTAGGTACCCATAACAGCAACTTCAGCTGCGTTGGCTACGTGATCCTGTGCGTTCTTTGCACACTGTGCATCGTCCCATGCACCCTTAGCAGCAGTCGAGTTGTCGTACTGCTTGATGGTGACGGTGTAGCTGCCTGCTTTGCCACCCTGTTGTTCAAGGTAAAGCGCAACTGCATTGTTTGTTGCGGTACTTGCATCTGCTGATGCACCCTGCAATGGAAGGTCGGTACCAACTACGAGTGAGCTGGAGCCGGAACTACCACTACAAGCCGCAAGAGCGATTGCGCCGGCAGCTGCCAGTGCACCGATCTTGATTGACTTGATCATGTATTTGTCCTCTCATGGAACCCGATGTCACACATGCGGGCAAGAGGAAATCTATCGGGAAACTCGGACAAAAACTAACTTCTTAATGGGGTTTGTTCAATGTGTTATGTGGCTGTTACCTAGTTTGCAATGTGACTTTGTGAAATGTGGGGTGAGTCACGCGATTTGCGTCTTGAATCCATGTTATGAGGTACCCAAAAAAACGAATAGATCCAAGGGAATTCCTCGGATCTATCGGTTTGTCGGGCTGACAGGATTTGAACCTGCGGCCCCTTCACCCCCAGCGAAGTGCGCTACCAAGCTGCGCTACAGCCCGCGACGAAAGTTGAGTCTAGTAGACGCCCTAGTGCGGAAGATCCACGGTGTAATGCACACCTGAAAACTGCGAGCGCCATGCCTTAATTTCTTGCGCCACATCATCTGGATTTTCGTGTGGATCAAGACCACGTCGGATGAACTGAGCCAAAGTGGGCATGTCGTTTTCTTTCATACCGATGCGCACCAGCTCTGGTGTACCAATGCGAAGACCAGGTAAGTCGCCGGGAACATCGTCAACAGGTAATCCAATGCCGCAAGCTAATAAACCTGACTTCGCAAGTTTCTTTGCTGCAGTCTGGCCGCCTCCATACGGTGCGGCAAGAATTGCGAACTGATGTGACCGAGTGAAACCTCGATCTGCCGCATAGACCGACACGCCTAACTCATGAAGGAACGATGCCAACACGTGTGCGGTATCAACCATCATCCGGGCATAGTGCGAACCGACTGCTTTCCAGTCTGCCAATGTAATTCCTAGCGCCGCAGTTTTTGCCGCATCGAAATTAGCCGTGAGACCTGGGTAGGCAATTGCATCAACTTTTTCCGCTATTTCGTCATCGTTTGTTACAAGTAATCCACCTGCTGGCCCACCGAGACTTTTGTAAGTACTCATCGTCATCACATGCGCACCATGTTCAAGTGGCGCCGACCATACGCCACCTGCAATGAGGCCGCATTGATGAGCGGCATCGAACATTACCTTGGCGCCAACTTCATCGGCAATGTCACGCACTGCTGAGACTGGATGTTCAAAAAGATTCAGACTTCCACCAACAGTGATGAGTTTAGGTTTTACTTCGTGCGCCATTTTTCGCAACGCATCAACATCCACCGTGAAGCGATGAGCATCAATTGGCGCAGCGATTGTTTTCAATCCATACAGTCCGGCTGCTCCAGGCTTGTGGTGCGTAACATGGCCGCCAATAGTTGCTGGTGGCGCAATAATCGTGTCACCAGGTTGAGTCGTTGCCATAAATCCGTACAGGTTTGCCAGCGCACCTGATGCAATACGGAACTCGGCATACTGCGAACCAAAAACTTCACATGCAAGTTCCGCTGTCGTGATTTCTATTTGCTCAATAGCATCGAGCCCCGTTTCATATTTATCGCCTGGGTGGCCAAGCGATGCCCGAGAACTTAATCCAGAAGCAAGAATTGCTTCGGCACGCGGGTTCAGAATATTTGTCGCGGGATTAAGGTTCAGACCCGCAACATCGTGTAAGCGATGGTTTTCACTAGCCAGGAATTCAATGCGATCTTGTACTTGCGCTGGCGACTCTTTACTGACAAGTCGTGC
>CANFOW010000047.1 GCA_947448865.1 Actinomycetota bacterium | reverse complement strand
TTGTGCCACAACTGAACCTGCTAGGTACACCAGCGAAATCGCCGCTATTGATGCATGTGGCGTGAAGGCACGTACTGAAGCGACTAGGCACAGGCAGTAACCAAGGTTAAGTAGTAGCACTCCGAACACACCGGTAGCTAGTTTCGCTGGCTGGTTCGCAAGCGAGGTCATGCGCGGCACAACTTGCGAGACGATTGGGCCAACTTTAGCCAGCACGAACTTGCGTACTGCTGGAACGGTGAACAGTACGGCTGCTAATAAGACAACAAGGATGACGACAATAATTGCCGTACGTGGTGGCCGAAATGCAAAGTCTCGAGATGTTCCCGCAACCACAATCATGAAGAAAAGTAATCCTATGTGACTAAAGAATGCGAGTACTTGCGCAACTGCAACGCTTGCTCCAGCTAAAGCTGAGTTGAGTCCCTGACGCGAAAGAAAACGGACGTTAATAGCAACAGAACCTAAAGTTGGTGGCGCGACCAGTGTGGCAAACGAGGCAGCCCATTGCGCTTGGAAAGTTTTCCAAAACGAGATGCGTTCAGGAATGACACCCATCAACGACAACGTTGCCGCAAGATAAGTCAATGCCGAAAAACCTAATCCAATGAGCATCCATCCGCTATCAGCCTTCCTGAATAAATCCAAGATGCTGACTTTTGCGAATTGCGTAAGGAGTAAGTAACCAGCAATTGTGCCCGCCGCGATTGTTATGAATGTTCGCGGTTTTAGACGTTCGATTTCAATTTGTTCTACTTCGCCATCGGGTAGTAAGTCGAGCAGCCCAGTACGCAGTGTGCTGAGCAAATCGCGATGATCCTTGATGGCGCTTCGGGTTACCTGATTCAAAGCAACTGGTTGGAGTGCAGGTAATGCTCGAGCAAGTCCCGTGTCACCAAGCACGACGCGTCCCGACGCAATGGCGCGCGCAGGAGTCGACAGCATCGCCAACGTGCACAAAGCCTCTGCGATGTCAATGCGCAACAAAACATCCGATGCGGCAATAACACCATCTTCGACGCCTTTCACATAAACATTTCCATCTTGTCCGAGCAAGAGATTTTCTGCCGTTAAGGACCTATGCGCGATTCTGGCATCTTGTAAATCGCGCACAATGTTCCACGCACCAACAAGTTCGGCGTCTCCAATAGTTGGCGACATTGAGCCGAGAAGTCGACCAGGAATGTGCTCATAAACCAGCACGGATGAGTCAGGACCAACTTCGGCAACAGATATGAGGTGTGGCGTATTAATGCCGGCCGTTGCGATGGCCCAACTGTTGAGGGCCATGCGGTCTAAGCGACGTCGCATTGAGGTGCCAGCTGTGCCTGGATCGTCCCGTAACCGCAATGATCGGTAAATCGCAGTGGCAAGTCCTGCACCTTCGAGATCGCGGTCTAGAACCACTAAATCCAGGCGCAGCCCGTTATTTGTGGTTGCGTCATAGCGACGTCCGGCTTGAATTTCTTCCGCTGCTCGTAACAAGGTGAGTGGATGACCAATGTTCGCCATTGTTTCGGCAATTTCATACCCACTAGGCCGAGTCGTATCAGTCCCAAGTAAGTAGCGAAATAGCAAGCCAGTGGCCCAACCGAAAAGAACCGACGCTCCAAGTCCAGCTGCCGTAATACCGCCACTGATGATGTCAGCCAGCGCAATACATCCCAACACGATGAGGGTTGCGGCTTGCCATCGGCCACGGGACATCATGCGTGCAACTGTTGTAAACGCAGCTAAACCAGACAACATGATGTTGAACGGAACTGCATCGGCTCGCTTAGTTGCACCTGCGAATGCACCGAGCAATCGGTCGCTTCCAAATTTCACAAGTGCCCAGGACGTAACACTGAGCAGAATGACAGTAACCAACAGCGCACCAATTGATTCAATGAGTTGTCGGGTACGTTGACGAATGATCAAATCAATAATTGAAAACGCTGGAAGCAACAGAGCGCCGATGCCACTGACCAAACTTGCAACGAGTAATACAAAAGCAGGAAGTCGATTAGCGCCTTGTGTGATGTCGTGGTCAATTCCCGACGTTGTGGACTGAGCCACGTAAGCCAGCAAAGTAACTCCAGCAATCGCAGCTCCGACTGCCGCAAAGCGAGCCAAGTCCGCAGGCCGACGCAACCGTCGTTCCAAGACGGCGTCCTCAATAACTAGCGTCGAGGCGAAGGCTGGTTGCTCCACGATTTAGTGTCCTTTTGTGGTGAGCGATCCTTGCAGGTTGCTCTGTTAGGTCAATCTTGCCGTGAACTAAGCCATTCGAGCCAATAAGCACGCAAAAAATACGGTTTGATGGAGTACGAGTCGAGGTGTTTCGCGCCAGATGACCCTTCATGTCACATGTACATGGTGGAATAGTCGCAAATGACAACGCTAATCCTTGACTCATCACCATTAGAACCGCCTGCACCTAAATCTTTAGATTCCGACCAACTTCGGGTCGTTGCTCATCGAGCAGGCGCACTTCGTGTGCTTGCCGGTCCTGGTACGGGCAAGACAACAACTTTGGTCAAAGCAATGGCTGGCCGTTTGAGTGGCGAGGATCCACTAACACCCGATCAGGTACTTGGCCTGACATTTGGGCGTCGCGCGGCATTGGAATGGCGAGACCAAGTAACCCAAGAAGTTGGCGGCGGCGTTGTTCCACTCGTGAGCACGTTCCATTCGTTTTGCTATGCCTTGTTGCGAAAGTTTGCTGCCAATGAAGCATATGAAATTGCCACTCGTCTCTTGTCAGGCCCCGAACAACAAGTTCGTGCACAGCAACTTTTCACGGCGTCGATAGCTGATGGGCGCTTGAACTGGCCCGCTGATGTGATGCCTGCTGTACCTACGCGAGGACTTGCCGAAGAAATTCGCACAGTCATGTCGCGTACCCGTTCACACCTTATGGATCCACAAGATTTATCGGAACTAGGTAAAGCAACGGGTCGTCCAATGTGGGACAGCATTGGTCAGTTCATGGACGAATATCTGGATGTTTTGGGTTTTGAAGGTGTTCTCGATTACAGCGAATTGATTTATCGCGCTGTGTTACTCGCAACGAAACCTGAAGTCAGTAAATATTTGCAAGACACTTTCAGCGCAATTTATGTAGACGAATACCAAGACACAGATCCTGGTCAAGTGGAATTGCTCAAGCACATGGTGAACGCAAGTTCGTCACTTGTTATCGTTGGCGATGTCGACCAAGCTATTTATGGTTTCCGTGGCGCCGATGAATCGGGTATCCGACGATTTAAAGAACAATTCGAACCAATTTTTGGGAACAATATTCAGGACGTCGTTCTGAGCACCTGTCGACGATTCGGTCCAAGAATTCGTACCGCTGCATCAGCAGTTATCGGTGATCGAGTACCGAGCGGATTCGACAAAGCCAGCATTATGCAACATCGCTCACCAACGTGTGTTTCGACGACGCAAGGCGAAGTGCTCGTGAAAACGTACGACTCCGATGGTGCTCAGGCTTCACACATCGCCGATACTATCGCTCGGGCACATGCACACGAAGGACGAGCATGGTCCGACATGGCTGTGATTGTGCGTTCGGCTGTCATGTCGTTGCCTGCAATTTACCGAGCACTTGTCACGGCAGGCATACCTGTTGAAGTCGCTGCAGATGACATCCCGCTAGCTCAAGATCCAGCAATTGCCCCGCTCATGGTTCTCATGCGTACTGTTGATGACGAAAGCACAATTACTGGTGATGTTGCACTGGGCTTATTAACCGGTCCGCTAGTTCGCCTTGACCCAGTGGATCTTCGTCGCTTTGGTCGCTACCTTCGAGAACAAGATAGACGCGAAGATCGCATTCCGCGTTCTTCATCATTGCTGATTGCACACGCTTTAGCTCAACCTGGTGAAATCGTTGATGTTGTTCCTGGACAACACAGTGCTGTCGCCCGTGGCATTAGCGAACTCGGACAACTTATTCGGGACGCTCGTCTGAGCATGCGCTCTGGCGCCACACCTCATGAAGTGTTGTGGCAACTGTGGAATGGCACTCAATGGCCCCAGACTTTGCAACGTCAAGCGCTTGGCTATGGAACATCGAGTGCGAGAGCGCATCGTGATCTTGATGCGATTTGTTCACTCTTTGATCAGGCCAACCGGTTCGTGGCCCGCGGACGTGGAAAAGACCTAACTATTTTTCTCGATGAAATTGCTTCACAAATGATTCCTGCTGAGGCGCTTGCTGACAATGACTTACGTTCTGACACAGTGCGACTTCTTACGGCACATCGTGCCAAAGGTTTGCAATGGCCTTTTGTGATTGTTGCCGGAGCTCAAGAAGATTTGTGGCCCAATTTGAAAGTCGCTAACACCTTGTTGCAAGCAAATCGAATCGGTCGACGAGAAGTGTTGATGCCTGAAACACCGCAAGAAATCTTGGCATCCGAGCGTCGCCTGTTTTATGTTGCCGTTACACGTGCTCAAGAAAAACTTCTCATTACTGCCGTTGATGAAGATCAATCCGAAAAAGGTGAAGCAGTCTCACGATTTGTGACAGACATCGTGAATGGCCTTGGCGACATTGTTACTAGTCATGAACCTGGTCGACCAAAATCACCGTTAAGTGCCGAAGGTGTTATTGCGCGACTGCGACGAGTCTTGGATGACCCCGCAATGAGCCAAGTGCACAAAGAAGCAGCCGCGCACCGACTCGCCCAACTTGCGGATTCGGGACTACCAGCTTTCGCTTCAGCAGATCCGCGCAATTGGTGGGGCACACGCGTGCGCACAACAAATGAAAAAACAATCTCGGAGCCTATTCATCTGTCAGGCACGATGGTGACATCGATTGAAACATGTCCTGCGGCGTGGTTCCTAGAAAACAAAGTTAAAGCAAAAGCAGAAAGCCAAACGCGCATGCTTTTCGGTACTGCGTTGCATGCGATTGCCGAAGGCTTAGAAGCAGGACAGATTGAAACAACGGTTGAGGACATTGCTCGGCGACTGGATCGACTATGGCCTGGACTTGGTTTTGATACGACCTGGGAGTCTGAGTATCAACGCTCTCAGGCGCATCTAGCCTCAGTGCGGTTATTGTCGTGGTTTATTGACCATTCTCAAGTACGCAGTGTTGCGGAATCGGATTTATCGATGCGTGCGTCATTGCCGACACCAAGTGGCGGCACGATAGAGGTTTCCATTACAGGGCGAGCCGATCGAATTGAGTTCCAAGCTAATGGCGTTGTGATTTACGACTATAAAACGGGCAAGAGTGCAGTCAAGAGCGCAGAGCTGCCGCGCAATCTGCAACTCGCACTGTATGCATTCATGATTGAAAATGGAACGTACACCGAAAACGGCGAGATTAAGTCTTTGCCGGATGGTGAAGAAGTCAGCGGTGCAGCACTCATTCACCTGCGTCTGCCTGATGCGCAAAATCCTGAATACCCATCAGTACAGCAAGTTGCTAAAGACTCACACGATGCTAAGTCAAAAGTGACTTTGAATGATCGCCTCGTGAGTGCCGCTCAGATTGTTCTCGACGAGCGCTACGAGGCACGCTACGAGGTGAATCGCTGCTCACGATGTGCGGTGCGATTCTTGTGCCCAGCAGCGCCTGAAGGAAGGCAGGTGCTCTGATGCATGCCGTCACGCGTGAAACAATTGCCAAAGTCATGGGATTCGCCCCAAGTGACGAGCAATACGAGGCAATCATGGGGCCAACTCACCCTGCACTTGTTCACGCAGGTGCAGGAACTGGCAAAACTACGGTCATGGCTGGACGCATTGCTTTTCTGATTTTGTCAGGACTTGTGCGCCCTGACCAAGTCATCGGCCTGACCTTCACGACTAAAGCAGCTCACGAACTCCTGACCCGGGTGCGCGAAATTATGGCTGAAGTGAACAAGATTCTTCCAGATGCACGTAACGGCGAAGACCTCGGTGAGCCAACAATTTCCACTTACAACGCATTTGGTTCGCGGCTACTTAAAGAGCACGCGCTTCGAATTGGACTTGAACCCGATGCCCGAATCATGGTTGATGCACTTCGCTATCAACTTGCTTTTAAAGTCGTGGCGAATACGCGGATTGCACTTGGCGAATTAGGGTACGAGCCCTCGGCTGTTGTCAGCGACCTGCTTGCGTTGGATCAAAACTTGACGAACTATATGGCCGATCCGCAAGAAGTTGCTGAGGGTGAAAAAGTTCTTCTCGAAAAATACACACTCGACGAATACCCCGAAGAAATTCATAAACGTATGATTCTTGCCTCTCGAAAGCGTGTTGCATTGTGCGGACTCGTCCAAGAGTTCCGTGCCGCAAAAATTGCACACGACGTAATTGACTACTCTGATCAAATTCGTTTGGCGGCAGACGCTGCATTGAGTTCACAAGACATGTGTGCATTGATTCGCGAAGAATTTTCAGCTGTATTGCTCGATGAATATCAAGACACGTCAATTTCGCAACGTGATTTATTGAAAGCTTTGTTTGCGGGAACTCCTCACGTGATGGCAGTCGGTGATCCGCTCCAAGCAATTTATCGCTGGCGTGGCGCTGAAGTCACCAACATGTCTTCGTTCGTGAGCGATTTTGCATTGACAGTCAATGGCACCACAACAAATGCTTTAACATTTCTATTGTCTAAAAGTCGTCGTTCTGGCAAAAAGATTTTAGACTCCGCCAACACGACGAGCGAAACCCTGCGCCAGCTTCATCCGGAAATCAAACCGTTAGTCCCCGGAAATCCAAACGTGTCACCAGGGGAAATTATTGTGTCCTTGCACAAGACTTTCGCTGATGAAGTGAAGTGGGTAGTGGATAAAATTAAGACGCTCGACCCGAAAATTGATCGCAGCGATATCGCTGTG
Organism: Actinomycetota bacterium; assembly: GCA_947448865.1. Taxonomy (GTDB): domain Bacteria; phylum Actinomycetota; class Actinomycetes; order S36-B12; family UBA5976; genus UBA5976. The sequence continues at coordinate 1,745 of CANFOW010000047.1, read as the reverse complement.
CTGATGAGGGAAAAGAAAACCGTAGGTCATTTTGTCGTAGCACTCGAGTCTGCTGGAATTCAAGTCCAAGTGTCCGATACGGCCGCATTGTTTAATCTCGCGGAAGTACGCGAAGTGATTTGTTACTTACAGGTGATTGCCGACCCGACTGCGAACGCGGCGTTAGCTCGCATTTTAATGAGTCCGCGCTGGGGTATCGGTGGCCGTGATTTAGCGATTTTAGGAACTCATGCAGCTCGACTTGGTGGTGGTCGAATTGATACCGCAGGAATGCATGTGGACACTCAGCTTGATCACCTCGCTGCCGGCGTTGATCGATCTGAACGGTTGAGTTTGCTTGATGCTCTTGAGTTAGTAAGTGATACTTCGTATTCCTATTCACCGGAAGCACGCGAACGCATGACTCAAGCAGCTAATGAGTTACGCGAGCTTCGACGCCATGCGGGTGAAAGTGCTGTGGATCTCATTGCCCGAATAATCCGGATTACTGGGCTTGGTGTTGAGTCGATGATTCGAGATTTACCGTCAACAGGTACTCGGTTTGATCGACTGGCGATGTTATTGGACATCGCAGGTTCTTTTCGAAATCTTGATGGCGACTCCACCTTGTATGCGTTTCTTGCCTATGTGGCAGATAGCGATCGATACAACCAGTCCGTACGAGTTGACTTACCTGTTGTTAAAGGCGCCGTCACAATCATGACTATGCATAAGGCGAAAGGTTTGGAATTCCCGGTTGTCGTTATTCCTAATGTGACTGCGAATGTTTTTCCTTCGACAACGACTGATGACTATTGGCCACACACGCCTGCGCTTGTGCCGCCGCATTACGTGCACGCGGAAACAGACCCATTACTTGTGGCATTCCCTGGGGCGATTGATTCAATTGCTGCTGATTTTGATGCGCACAAACTTCGGGTGCGCGAGTTGCAGGCACTAGATGAATCGCGACTTGGCTATGTAGCAGTGACGCGCTCTCAAAAATTCATATTTGCCAGCTCGTCTTGGTGGGGGCCAACTCAAAGTCGCCCACGTGGCCCGAGTCAGTTCCTTGAAATACTTAAGGACAACGCCACGGTTGTCGAAACGTGGGCAGACAAGCCTGAACCGAAATCAAAAAATCCTGTTTTTGTCGAACCGGTGCCAACGTTCTGGCCCGCTGCCGTTCCGCAGCACATTCTTGACGTACGTGCAGATCAAGCTGCTCTCGTCGAAAGGATGCGAGCAGCAGGCAACATCGAGGTAGACCCATCTATCGAAGCTGTTGTAAAAGAATGGGACGATGACATTGCGGTTCTCTTAGCCCAAAGCCATGCCGCTCGTCTTGATTCTCGTACTGTGCGATTGCCGTCTTCGTTATCTGCTAGCCAGATTTTGGCGCTACGAAAAGACCCTGATGCTTTCTTGAAAAATCTATTGCGTCCAATGCCTCGGCAACCATCAGCTTCGGCAGACCGTGGTACCGCTTTCCACGCCTGGGTTGAAAACTTTTATGGCGACCGTGGGTTGTTTGATCCAGAAAGTTTGCCAGGATCAGTTGACCATGACATCTACAGCGACGAGTTTCTCGAAAGTTTAAAGACTTCCTTCACGTCTGGTCCTTTTGCCACCCGAACTCCGTTTGGTTTAGAAAAAGCGTTTGCATTAGTCGTGTCTGGTCGCACATTACGTGGTCGTATTGACGCTATTTTCAAAGGCACACTTGCTGATCCTTCGGATTCACAACGGTGGTCGGTCGTTGACTG